>NZ_BJXX01000120.1 GCF_007991215.1 Aneurinibacillus danicus | reverse complement strand
CGGATAGTCGCGGCCCAGCTCCGCGGACACCTTCTCAAGCGCCTCGTTAATCGCTTTCATATTTTGTTCCTCGGCAAAGTTGGTAAACGGTTCTGGACGATATGGAATCACATTACATTCCTCCTTAAAGTTCATATCGTTGGTGTATCATTCTATAATAAAATGATGGATGTTCCGCACTGCTATTTTTACATTGCAAAGTGTGTGCCAATTTTGCATCCGCTTTCTTTTTGATTTTCTGAATAAGAAATCGTCAAATAACTGTAAATATATATACAAATTTGTAAAAACACCTTTTTAAATCTATACAAATATGTAAACACACCGATAGATTGATATGCAGGCTCTTCGTAAATTTCCCTATAGAGGTAACAACTTTCTTTCTTAATGGCAACCTGCTATACTAAAGTGTACATGTTTTAGTTCGGTTTGAAAGAAGGTCGCTTTCATGGCAAGAATACTGATCTCAGGGTACTACGGATTCGACAACGCCGGGGACGACACGGTGCTGTACGGAATCATCTCTTCACTTACCAAACATATACCGGACGCAGAGCTCGCCGTTTTATCGAATACGCCCGCCGAAACACAGGCCCTATTCGGCATTCCGGCATTTAACCGCTGGCGGATGAGTTCCATCGTCAATCAACTGCAAAAATCCGACCTTCTTGTCATGGGAGGCGGCAGCCTGCTTCAGGATGCGACAAGCCCGCGCAGCGTAATCTACTATCTTGGCATCGTCATGATGGCCAAAATGCTTGGTAAACCCGTAATTTTCTATGCTCAAGGCATTGGACCTATTAGCAAATCGATCAGCAAACAGCTTATCCGCATGATCGTTAACCGTGTCGACGTTATTACTGTACGTGACGAGCAATCAGGCGAGGATTTGAAATCATTAGGCGTTCATCAAGCGCCCATTTACGTAACGGCCGACCCGGCAGTGACGATTAATCCGAATCAGGTTGATATTTCATTCGGTCAGAGCATCATTCGCAAGTATAAACCGGGTTCAACCAAACCTGTCATGGCTATCTCGGTGCGTGCGTGGAAAAATGAACAAGATTACAAGGCTGTCATTGCCCAATTTGCGGATGAAGCGCTGCGTCAAGGATGGGAAATATTTTTCCTGCCTATGCAGAATCCGGCCGACCTCGCCCCTTCGCTCGATATCATCAAGCAAATGAAGGAACCGGGGGCCGTCGTCATCGAAGAGAAAATGAATTTTAAGCAAATATTCAGCTTTATCGGCGCGTCCCAATTTGTGCTGGGCATGCGGCTCCATTCCGTTATTCTGGCGGCAGTGATGAGCATTCCATTCGCCGGCATCTCCTATGATCCGAAGATGGATCGTTTTGTGCAGCGCCTCGGCATGAGATCCGCCGGACATATTAAAGATTTACGCTATGAATCGCTTCTGGCTAATGTGGAACCGGTGCTAAACGATTTGCCTGGCACCCGTGAAAAGATTCGGCGTAATATCGGCGCACTCGTACATGAAGCGGAGAAAAGCAGCCACCTGGCTGTCGAGTTGCTTGAACGCAGCAAGCGAAAAAAACGTTAAGTAAAACTTTGTCGAATAAAGACTCGAAATTGCACTTCTTTTGCCTATTTGCCACTAGTTTTGTAAGGCAGGAAGGAAGTTGTCCCGGAAATAAAGAATTCCCCCTTCACATGGATTTTTCTACCTGTGAAGGGGGAATTCTTTTGAAAAAGTATGACCAGGCTAATGTGCAGATCCTATTTGATTTGTTTTCGTGGAAAAAACGGGCCGGCGAAATTGTTCGTTTTGAAATTACGGAACGCGATCGTTACTGGGTTATTTCTTTCATCTCGTACAGTATGACGTCTTCATATGAACATACGTTTGCCAGCTTTACCGGCGATAGCCATGATGAACTGTATACCTGGGCCCTTACTCTTCTGACCGATTTCACTTTGAGACTTGATAAAAACGAAGCGTCTTTGTTAGCCCCTCTTGCAGCGAGTACCGAGGCTTCCACCCAAGCTTTTCTGTAGCGCTTGTATTATCAAGGTAGCTGTGCATGATATCGCCTTCGCGCGGCGCCTCATACTTGACAGCCAGTTTGCTGCCCAGCGCTTCTTCCATCAGCGCAATGAGCTGGTTTACGCTTGTTTTTTGGTTCGTACTGATATTAAGAATTTCATTGTCTCCCCCGGCCAGGGCCATAATATTGGCTCTGGCTACATCCTGTACATACACGAAGTCCCGCGTTTGCTCCCCGTCGCCGAAGACGGTTAATTCCTGTCCGGCCAGGGCCCGGTCAACAAAGATGGACACTACACCGCCTTCTCCCTTCGGATCCTGTCTCTCTCCATACACGTTTGCATAGCGGAATGCCGTATAGTTCAACCCGTATAAATGATGGTATGCATTCAGATAAAACTCAGGCACATATTTCGAGATGCCGTATGGTGATAACGGCTGCTTCGGATGCACTTCATCAATGCCCATATACTGCGGTTCTCCGTATACCGCCGCTGATGATGCGTACACCACTTTGCGCACGCCATGCCTGCGGGCTGCTTCCAGCAGATTCACCGTACCGATGATATTCGTCGTTGCATCTCCTATCGGATCTTTTAGTGATATCGGAACAGAACTCTGCGCTGCCTGGTGGATAATAAAATCAGGCATCTCCTGTCGAATTACACGTTCCACATCCGGCGATGCGATATTCATTTCGTAAAACGAAGCATACGGATTTACCTGCCCCTTCTTTCCCGTTGATAAATCGTCAATAACACTTACCTCATATCCGGCTTCGAGCGCCTGATCCACAATATGAGACCCAACAAAGCCGGCTCCGCCTGTTACTAAAACTTTCATTTCCTGCTATCCCCTTTTTCTTTTAACTATCTTCCCGGCAAAACGTTCGATAATACGCAGCGCGAGCGGTTCACGAAACAGTACCAACACAGCAAAGAAAAGGCCCGCGCCTGCTGCAATCAAGAAAAGAATATACATTTTTTGCATCCAAACTCCATGAAACGATACGAATGCTGTAGCCATATACAAAACCGCACCCATCACGGCTGCTCCTATTACAGTCTTCAGAGCGGTCACCCAGAACGTCCGCTGAATAAACGGTCCGATATGCTTGCGCAGGAAATAGCTCAACACCAGCATATTAACCAATGATCCGGTCGTCGTACCAAGCGCCACGCCTCCATGACTAAGATATGTCATAAACATAAGGCTGGATAAAATATTAGCCAGAATACCGACTACGGCGGCAATTACAGTCAACTTCGTATTCTCCATCGCATAAAATGCGCGGGTTAACAAATCGCGGGCCGCAAAGAAGAATAGTCCCAATCCCATATATAGAAGCGCAGTCGCCGTCAGATCAATGGACGTTAAATCAAACTCCCCGTCAGGGCCCGTATAGAAAAGAAGCGAAACAATTTCATCCGGGACGACAATCATTGCCACGATAACCGGTACCATCAGGATAAATAAATATTGCATCCCTTCGGTAATGGATTGCTTCATTCGGCCCATCTCACCTTTGGTAAAATATTCAACAAGATAAGGATAAATCGGAAGCGTAAACGCTGCAACAAAAATCGCCGTCGGAAGCTGATATACGATATTGGCATATCCAAGTGCCGCTACCCTTCCTTCCCCTAAACCGGAAGCGAGCACCGGATAAATAAACGTATATACCTGCGTAATCAAAGAGCCGAGCATAATCGGGATGAAACGCTCTCCGATTTTTTTCATCTCCGTGTCATTCCATCTGAAATCCGGTGCAAGCGAATACCGCTCTTTTTTCAACGCATATATCATAGACAATGCCGCAAACAAAAAGCCGAGCGTCGTGCCCATAGCCACACCATAAATTCCGTAAAATGGAACGAGCAGCGGATATGCCGTGCATACGATCAGCGAATTCACAACCGTGCTCAGCTGCGGGATAAAAAATTGCTGATGTGCATTAAGCGTAGCCTGAAACACACCGATGAGCGCGATGAAAACGGCGGACGGCCACATCCACTGCAGAAGCTTCGCTCCCATCTCCAGCTGTGCCGCCCGCTGTTCGGGAGTAATCGCTTCTGAACCGTTCTGCATAAAGGTCATCAACTGGATAATCTCACGTGAAAACAGCATACCGATGGCCATTATCACAAAATAAATCGATACCGTTACGGTCATCATTTTCCGGAACAGCACCTGTGCTTCTTCCCTGTTCCCGTTCACTAGCATGCTTTTAATAGAAGGAACGAAGATTGCGTTCAGCGCCCCCGGAACAAATAAAAATATCATGCTCGGAATCGCAAAGGCATACCGGTAGGCATCCACTTCGAAGCTTGTTCCGAAACTATCGGCCAAAAGCGTCTCGCGCAGCAGGCCGACCACCCGCCCCACAAGCGTTACAATCATAATCACAACGGCCGATCGAAGTACGGTTTGTGCCATATGTATATAATCTCCTTACTACCCAACGATAATCTATCTGAATAGTCCCTGTGTAAAAACACGGCTTCTTTCATACTATACCTGAAATAAGAAAAATCAACCCTCTTACATTGAACATACCGGTAAAGATGCGATATAATTGTTACGATTTCATCGTTTAGCATCATACGTTTTTTAGTTGCTCTAGGGTCAGGAAGTGAACAGAGGATGTCTAAAATGAAAATATTGCATGCAATCGGCGGAGGCGAGTTTGGCGGCGCAGAGCAACATATTCTCGAATTGCTTGAAATTCTGTCCAGACACGCGGTCGACCCTGTCGTTGTGTGTTTCTATAACTCCACTTTTGCCGAAGAATTACGAAAACGAAACATTCGCGTCATCGTGCTGGATACATACGGTCGTTTTGATTTCCGGCTTGTGAAGGGACTTACCCGCGTATTCCAGGAGGAGAAGCCTGAGCTTATTCATTCCCATGGCGTAAAAGCAAACTTTTTCTGTCGTCTCGCCGCACGCTCCCTTCCTCGTGTACCTATCGTGACGACGATACACAGCGTGCTGCGCTACGATTACCCGAATCCGCTGGCCTACTTCCTCGCCTCTCGTATGGAACTGTGGACACGCAAGTGGAACGATCACTATATCGCCATCTCGAATTCCATTAAACAATCTCTTGAATCAGACGGGGTGAAATCACAAGACATTACGCTTATTCACCACGGCATTCCTATCGAGGAATTTAAGACGGAGGATGCGCCTGAAGAGATTCGCCGTTCGCTCGGACTTCCCGCCGATGCGTTCGTCATCGGCACGGTCTCCCGCCTTGTCGCGGTCAAAGGGTTGACGGATTTGATGCAAGCGTTTATCCTGCTTGCAGAGGAACATCCCCGTGTTCACTGGTTGGTTATCGGAGACGGTCCGGAGAAAGGGCCGCTTGAGAATATGGCCAAGGAGGCCGGCATAAGCGATCGCGTACATTTTGCGGGATTCCGTCAGGATGTGCCGCGCTGCCTGCATGCGATGGATTTGTTCATCAGCCCTTCCTACTCGGAGGGTCTTGGCCTCTCCCTGCTCGAAGCAATGGCTGCCAAGAAGCCGGTTATCTCTACAATGGTCGGAGGCATTGCCGATTTTTTGGTCGATTATCTGAACGGACTGGTGATTCCAACGAAGAATCCCGAAGAGATTAAGCAGAATATCGTGATTCTAATGGAAGACGAAGACTTGCGCATGAAGCTTGCCGAGGCCGGGTACCGTACCGTGAAGGAAGAATACACGCTCACGCATATGGCGATGAAAACGAAAGAGCTCTATCGACAGCTCATTCGTGCAAATACGAAGTAAACCCGCTTGCGAAGCGGGTTTTTTCATTTGCCCGGGGTCTGTTGTACGAAAAATGCTTGTATGGTATTCTAGGAAAGGTTATGCTAGAAGGAATTTTTTTGCGAGATGAATATAGGAGGAACAGGATTCCATGAAAATGATTGATCAAAAAGGAAGAATTTTTGGCGTCATTAACATTCTCGATTTATTTCTGATTCTGCTCTTAATCGGTGCCCTGATTTTTGCCGGGATTAAGTTTACGCAGGGCGATGAAGTAGTTTCAGGACCAAGAACGCAGAAAGAAGTAACGTACGTGCTGTATAACAGCGCTGAGCATCCCTTTGTTGTCGATCAAATTAAAAAGGGCGATGTTTTGAGAAACAAAGATAATAATGCCAAAATCGGCGAGGTCGTGTCCATTAAGAAACAGCCGGGCAAGGTTGCTGTAACGACCGCGGACGGACGCATGGTTATGTCCGACGTACCTGAGAAGTATTCCGTCTACATTACCGTAAAAACAAAAGCCAGCGTCTCAGGCGAAACCGCGGTCGGTGAAGACGGCAGTGCGCTGCTTACAGGAAGCAAGGTATCCGTTAAAGGACCGAAATACCTGATTGAAACGCTCATATCCGAAGTTAATTTAGGTGATAAGTGATGAATCAGCGCTCTTTTTCTTTCACGTTAAAAGATGCGCTCATTACCCTGTTGCTTATCGGAGCGGCATTCATTATCGCGTTAAAAGCGTCCATGGCAGGCAAATTGGTAATGCCGCACAAAGAAATGACCGTAACGGTTGCCATCGAAGGCCAATTGCCTTCTTTCCACAAATCAATCCGACCGGGAGATAAAATCTTCCAAAAAGGAGCGCTTCAGCCATTCGGTGAAGTCACAGCGGTCAAAGCGGTACCTGCAAAAAAATATCTTCCGGATACAACGACAGGAAAATACAGGCTTGCATCGTTCAAAGGTGAAGAAGACGTGTATCTAACGATAAAATCTTCCGGGTTTATTTCATTACACGGAAGCCCGATTATCGATAATACGTTCTTCCATCCGAATCTGTACCTGCCCGCTAAAACGGATCGCGCGGTATTCGCATCCAGGGTAATCAGCGTGGAATAAGAAGGTGAAAATGAATGAAGAAACCGTCGTTTTACGATTGGCTTGCCTATAAAACAGTGGACGGGCTTGTGGCGCTGATGAAGCTATTCTCGGAGCGGGCCGGACAGCATTCCTTGTTGTCCCGCCTAAAAGACCGGTGGCAGAATGTTCAGTGGCAATATGTATTCTGGACATTCTTCATCATGGTTTTTCTGCATGTCTATATTTTATTGTTCATGCAAAAGCTCGTGCTCATTATTGCCCTTGATCTCGTCGCAGCGGGACTCGTGCTGTTCGTAGGCCCGGAACGTCTCTGGCTTGCGATTCGCACAAGCATTCCCGGCAGGCTGCTCGCACAACTGTTCGACGTAAATAAGTAGGGAATCGGGAGTTCGATACCATGACGAAAACACGTCCGTTGATGCTGCTGGTAGCCGCTGCGCTGCTGACCATCGGCATCATCCAATATAAAATAGGAATGGCCGGCGAGTTCGTGCTGATGGGAGCGTTTCTTGCGATTACGCTATACAGGATGGAGTACGGGCTGTATTTGCTCGCTCTGTCTCTTCCCATTCTCACGTACCGCCCGCTGCTGGCTTTAATTCTTCTGTTTGTGCTCGTGCTGTTTGTTACGGCACAGGACTACGATAAACTAAAAGCCAATTTAAAAAACCATCTAAATCTGGCCGTATTCTTATTCCTGGCCATTCTGTTCATAACAGCCCTGACCTCGGCTAATGTGACGGAAAGCTTGATTCAATTTACGCTCTATTACTTTATCAGCTTTCTGCTCTACCTGCTGCTGGTCATGAAGCTGGATTCACGCGAGACGCTGTACCGCTTCATCGTCTGCCTTATTTTATCGGCCAGCCTGGTGTCGATATATGGCGTGTACCAGTATTTCACGCTTCAATTTACGACGGCGGCATGGGTGGACATAAGTCAGAATCCTGAACTCAACAAGCGGATTTACGCCACATTCGAAAATCCGAATCTATTTGTTCAATATCTTATTATGGTTTTGCCGCTAAGTTTCGCTTTGATTTTCTATTCAAAATCGCTTGGTAATCGCGTTCTATTCGCCCTTCAGTTTGGCCTCATCTCACTTGCGGTAGTACTAACGTTCTCCCGCAGCGGATGGGTAGCTCTGTTCGTTGGGATGGCGCTACTAGCAACGATGATTAGCCGTCGTATTCTGATTATGGGGCTTATCATAGCAGCCGTTGGAGTCAACTTCCTGCCGGATACAATTATGGTACGTATTCAATCCATCGCCAATCCGCAATCCGACTCCTCAAGCTTATATCGTCTGCAGATGTGGCCATCGGCATTTGCGATGATTCGGGATTATTGGTTAACGGGGATCGGAGCAGATTTGACAACGTTTAAGAAGGTGTACACTGATTATATGATGCCCGGCATACGCATTAACCATTTCCATAATATTTACCTAATGAATTTTGTAACAGGTGGCATTTTGGCAATTCTGCTACTATTGTATATGTTTTACCAGAGCCTCCGTACAGCTATCGTGAGCTTGTTCATGAACGAAGGCAGGGACAAGTTGCTTTCTTACATTGCCAAGGGAGGCATCGCATCTCTAATTGCAATCGCAATTGCAGGGTTGTTTGAAGATGTGTGGCATCAGTACCGGGTAGATTTCATGTTCTGGATTCTGCTTGCCATTCTATCTGTCGTCTACAACCTCGCCCGCGCAAGGAAGGAGCACGTGCAAGAATGAGAAAAACAAAATCCGTAGCCGAAATCGGCGTATATCCCCCCCCCGCCGGGGGGATTTCTGTTCATGTGGAGCGCCTGTGCGACCGCCTGGAGCAGAAAGAGATTCCGTTCATCATTTATGACGGGAACGGGGAGAACGGCGAGAAAAACCGTGCCGTCGTGCCGATTCCGGAAATCGAAAAATGGTCCTGGAAATATTTTTTTCAAAAAAATGAAGATATTATTCATAATCATTTTTTGCGCTGGCAGATACGCTTTACGCTTTCGCTGCTCAAACTGAAAGGGAAAAAAGTTGTGCATACGGTTCACAGCTTGCGCAATGACGGTGGGCAATTGGGCTTCGTACAGCGAATGATGGTGTACCTGACCGGTATGCTTTCCGATCATTTCATAGCGGTGAGTGAAGAAGTGAAGGAAAAGCTCCTGGAGCTTCGGATTCCGGAGCGGAAAATCTCCGTCATTCCTGCGTTCATTCCCCCGACAACTGACCCGGAAGCCGACTTAAAACGAATTCCTGGTTATGTCCTGGAATTATTCGATCGATGCCCGCAGACCATCGTGGCAAACGGCGGCGTAGGCAACCTGTATAACGGGAACGAGCTGTATGGACTGGATTTGTGCATTGACATGTTCAGCAAGCTGGCGCGTGAAAACAAGCACCTCGGTTTCGTGTACTGCATTACCCACGTGATAGACAATGATTTGCTGGAACGGTATGAGGAACGTATTGCGGCACATGGATTGGAAGAGAGATTTTTGCTTGTGTACGAGAAAATTCCTTTCTACCCGCTCATCCAGAAAGCCTCCCTGTTTGTCCGTCCGACGGTCAGCGACGGGGACGCTATTTCTATTCGCGAGGCGCTGTATCTCGGTACGCCTACCGTGGCCAGCGACGCAATAAAGCGACCGAACGGGGTCGTAACATTCGTAAACCGGGACGCTGAAGACTTCATCAAAGCTTGCCGTGAAGTACTGCATGCACCGCCGCAAAATTTGCTTCAATACAAGGAAGAGCAGGAGCAGTATATCGAACAATTGTTGGAGGTTTTACTATATAGATAACGTTTGATGTTTCAACATTTGTATGGTGGTATGAGCTAAGAGAAAAAGAGGAGGAAAGAAGGAGCGATTCTGGTGAGGGAAAAAGCGATCGCTTTTTTCTACCGTTAGCTCGTTTTTCCCTCTTTTCTTCCTTCACTCTATGAACGAATGTTGGGATAGTAAGTATAGATTTATATAGTCTTAAGCTCTTTTACCAGAAGAGAAAGCCGATGAATGCCTTCCTCCAGTTCTTGAGGTGAAGCATACGCGTAGGAGAGGCGGATGTGATGGCGTTCTTCCGGATGGTAGATGGTGCCCGGGTTAAGAAGAATGCCCTGACGCAACGCTTTATCAAAGAGCCGGGGCATGGAAACATCGGGAATAAGACGCAGCCAGATATAAAACCCGCCGCCGGGTATGTCCCACTCCGCCAATCCTTTCATATGCCTGGAAAGCGCCCCGACGGCTTGTTCTCTGCGCATCCGCAGCTTATCCCGGACCTGCATAACATGTTCTTCATATAAACCGCTCGAAAGCCATTCGTATGCCACCGACTGTGATAACGAGCTGGAACCATAATCGGTCTGCATCTTAATATCGGCCAGCCTCCGGATGACCGGCTCCGGACCGATAAGCCAGCCGATTCGAAGACCTGGACTCAATGTCTTCGATAAGCTCCCCATATATAAAACAAGACCGTTCTTGTCCCCTGCCTTTAACGGAGCCGGGGGCTGCTCATCCAACCAAAGTTCTCCGTATACGTCATCTTCGATTACAGGCAAACGTTCTCGCTCACACGCTGTAAGAAGCTGTTTTCTTGTCTCCTCCTCCATTAACCGTCCTGTCGGATTATGAAAAGAAGGAATCGTATACAAAAGCAAAGCACCTGATTTTTTCTTATAGTGCGAAAGTGTGGTGTCTACGGGTCCGGGAGCATTCATTTCCGGCATGCCAAAAAGCTGTATTCCGGCGGATTGGAATACCCGTACGGAATACAGATAGGAAGGTTTCTCAAGCAGTACGGCCGCGCCTTGAGGAAGCAGGCCTACCGAAATTAAATGCAGCGCTTGAAGCGCTCCCGATACGATCAAAACGGAAGATGGGGATGTCTGGATACCGAGCGATGCAACATGACGGCATACCGCCTGGCGCAGCTCGTATAATCCCTGTGGTTCTTCATACCCGAACGATTTTATCCGTTTCGCCGTCCGGGCCAACACTTCCTTCATCATGGAAGAAGGAAACATATCCGGTGCTATTTCTCCCGTTCCCAGCCGAATGATACCTGGAACGAACTCCTCTTCATTAATACGCTGAATCATGGATAGATTCGGCCTATAAACACCGGACTGAACATACGCATGCCAATCCGGCGGTTTGGCGGAAGCCAGCAGCATCCATGTATTATTGATGACACGTGTACCGCTTCCCCGCTTTCCTTGAATCAACCCTTCCGCAGCCAGCTCGGCAAACGCGGCCGTAACGGTGCTGCGGTTTACACCCAGTTGTTCCGCGAGCGCCCGTTCCGTCGGAATTCGAAACCCGATCGGCCACTCTCCATGCGCAATCTTTTCCTTTATGTACGCAATGATTTGCTTATAGACGGGTGTATCGGCCTCGGGGTTCGGTCTCCATTCACTATTCCTCATCCTCTCTTCCCCCTCGTTCAATGAATCGGACAAATTGGCTGGTATCTCCCCTATTCAATTGGCCGGAGACATCCTTCCAGTAAGGCTCTATAATCAACGTATCATATTTTTTATGTAAATATCTTGATACGGAGGGATATATAATGTTGCAGGCCTTCTTGCACGGCATGGTCCTGGCATTCGGGCTCATTCTGCCGTTGGGAGCACAGAATGTATTCGTATTCTCACAGGGAGCGACGCAACCGTCACTAGTACGGGCACTTCCGGTCATTCTGACAGCCTCGCTGTGCGATACGATTCTGATTGCGCTGGCAGTGCTGGGCGTGTCACTGATTGTACTCACATTCACCTGGCTTAAAACGCTGCTGTTCGCCATCGGTGTCCTCTTTCTGCTTTATATGGGATGGACTACCTGGCACAGCGGTAGCCAAATAAAAAACGGCGAACAGAATAGCCTGCCGCCGAAAAAACAAGTCATGTTCGCCGCTTCGGTATCGTTGTTAAATCCTCATGCCATTCTCGACACCATCGGCGTCATCGGTACAAGTTCCCTGGCGTATACCGGAAGTGAAAAATGGGCGTTTGCCGTCTCCTGCATCCTCATCTCCTATCTCTGGTTCTTCGGTCTTGCCATCGCCGGCCGTACACTTGGTACACTGGACCGGACGGGACGCTGGATGAAAGCAATCAATCGTACCTCCGCCTTGCTCATCTGGGGTGTCGCCTGCGTTCTGGCCGCTCAACTGGTTACCGCTTTGCTGTAAGCAGTTCATCCATCAGCTCCCCGAGCATGCGTGCCTGCACCTGGCGGTTGTAGATTGACAGGTCCCCTTCCTCCGCCCGCCGCAGCATCTCCGCCGCACGGTCCTTCTGTTTGGGGTTCTTCTTCCACTGCTCGTACATAGTAAGGAATGCCCGCTTAATCTCTGCTTTATTAAGCGGGTCAACTACCTGTCCCAGCTCGAATTTACGAATAATCTTCGTCGACTCCCCTTCCACTGACAGGGCGAGAATCGGATGGCCGATTGCCATATATTCATACAGCTTGCCGGGAATATAGACGCCCGACCCCGGTGCAGTATCTCCGATGAGCATGAGGACATCAGCACTTTTCATCATGACAAGCGCTTCCTTGTGCGGCAGGTTCCCCATAATCTCCACCACATCTTCAAGGTTTAACCGGTGCACGCAATCGATATTATCGCTATAGCCCGGATAATCGAACACACCGGCAAAGCGCAATAGAATTTCGTCCCGCTTTATTTCTCCTTCTTCAATCAGCTCTGCCACCGCCTCCAATAGTAGACGAGGATTGCGCTCTTTATAAAAAATGCCCGGATAGGCAAGCGTAAACTTTCCATCCTCCGGCGACTCCGCAATGTCTTTGTAGTCTTCCGGATCGAATCCGTTATGGATAACTTCAATGCGCTGAATCTCTTTGCCGAATTTTTGTTTGAAATTCTCAGCGAACCCGTACGTAACCGTTGTTACCGCATCGGACTCCTTCATGACGCTGCGCTCCATCCGCTCCTCCCATGCTTCGCGCCAGGCCACGCCCGAACGGTGCATATTCTGCGTCCACGGATCACGGAAATCGGCAATCCAGGTAACCCCTGTTTTCCGCTTGATGCTGCGGGCCACGAGGTGGTTAGTGTATGGGCCGGATGTGGAAAACATAACCGGAATGCTATGCTTTTTGATAATCTCAGCTCCCATTTTGGCCGCAAACGGAAGCCAGCCAATCATGTCGTCCGGGATCATCACTGTATTTTTCACTTTTTTAAGCAGCGGCACGATCCGCTGCTTGATGGCCTGCTTTAATCCGCCACCTCCGGCAGGATTGACTGCTGCACTCTTTTGTCCGCCGCTTTGTTTAGGCGCCTCTTTCTGCGTCGGGCGGATCGCCTGGACAAGATTAACCTCTTTGGCCCGGTGTATGATAACATTGGATGGCAGCTGGCGCAGAAGGGATTCATCTTTTGTGGCATGATATGTATGATCTACGGTCAGTACGTGCACTTCCCAGCCGCCTTCAGCCAGGTACCTGGCCATCTTCAGCGCGCGCGGCACGCCGCCTCCGCCAATCGGTGGAAACAGATAGGCCACCAGCAGCATTTTTTTATTCGCCTTCATCCTCTGAAACATCCTTTCATAAGGAAAACGAGACGCCAGATGAGAGAATCTGCGCTGTCTCGTTTTCTCGCCTTCTTGCTATTATGGTTCCCCTTTTTAGATGCGAACAAGCACCGCTTTTTCAGTCACACTGCGCGGCACGCGATTTTTGCCGTCCAGAATGACCGGCTTTTCTTTCATTTGACCAATAATTTCGTTCCAGTCAATCTCAAGGAACTCTTCCTGCACGGTGACATAAACAAGCGCATCGGCGTCTTTAACGGCTTCCTGAAGGCTTGACACTTTATAGTCATACGCGCTCGGAACGGCCGGATCATAGGCGGCAACCGAAGCCCCTGCTTCCTGCAGCAGCTGTACAAGATAGTGCGGCGGACTGATGCGGTCGTCGTTCGAGAAATCTTTCATTGCAAGACCAAGAACGGCTACTTTGCTTCCGCCAAGCGTTTTCCCCTGCTTGTTCAGCTCGTCTTCGACCATCTGTACAAGCACCTCCGGCACACTGTCATTAATCTGACGTGCCGTCTCCAACAGGTGAAGGTTAACGCCGACTTCCTTCGCCTTCGGCAGCAGATAATACAGCGCATTCGGCAGACAGTAACCGCCTACGCCGGGACCCGGTGTAAGCAGGTTGACCCGTGTATGGGTATTGGCAACGCGGATAAGTTCAAATGTATCGATGCCGGCTTTCTCCGCGAAACGGGCGAACTGCTGTACCATCGCGATATTGACGTCACGTTGTACGTTTTCGATAACTTTAGACGTCTCCACAACTTTAATATCGGAGATGGTGACTTCCGCTTCCGTTACAAAAGTCAGCACTTCAAGGGCACGCTGTGCACTTGCCTCGTTAATGCCACCCAGTGCAAGCGGCATGTGAATGAATTCTTCGAATGCGCGGCCTTCCGCAATCCGCTCTGATGCGTACGCAAGATAGAAATCTTCGCCCGCAACAAGCCCGCTCTTCTCAAGCAGCGGTTTAACGAGTTCTTCCGTTGTGCCCGGAATTACTGTGCTGCGCAGAATGACTGTATCCCCTTTTTTCAGCACCTGTGCAAGCGCCTCGCACGCGCCCGTTAAATAATGCATTTCCGGGTCCCCGTCTTTTACCGGAATGCCGACCGTAATGATATAGTGATCGACTTTGGCAGCCGCTTCTTCGTAGCTCGTCGTGGCCATAAAGCGTCCGGCCGCAATCTGCTCCTGCAGAATCTGTGCGAGTGACTTGCCCTCGAAATATTCAAGATGGTGGGATTTTCCTTCATTAATCTCTTTTACAAGTGCTTCACTTACATCAATCCCAACCACGTTTGCCCCTTTGCGGGCATAGCTTAACGACAAAGGCAGGCCAATAAACCCCAGGCCAATGACAGCAATGTTCAACGATTTTTCCATGACTATCTCCTCCGACTTCTCGGTTCAAATCCACACATATAAACGTAACTATTTTAGCACAAACATAAGAAAAGAGCGATTGTTATCCCTCGCTCTTCTTCCTATAACGCTATCGAAATACGGCGAAATATAAAATGCCGGCAAGAATGAACAGCACAGCCAGCGTGGTCAGGATTTTCGCTAATCTGTCCAGCATCTCGACTCCCCCTTGACTCACATCCCGGGCGCTTCTGCCATTATACACTACCCGGTTTTACACGGCAACGAACCGATCTGATCTTCCGCTATTACCTAAGGATGCTTGCACCAATCACATAAGAGACTCCGATAGAGATGACCATCGACAGCAAGCCGACAGCACGATTGTCGGCGGCAATCTCTTCATCCACTTTAAACATCGGAGTTAAAAACTCAAATGTAAAATAGGCAACGAGCAGAAGCAGAAATCCATACGAACTCCAGAGAAGCGTATGACCAATCCCGTCATTGTGCTCGATCGCGTGCCGGATGATATTACAGATACCGAAAATTTTGCCGCCGGTCGCCATGGCGACCGATACGTTGCCGCGTTTAATCTCGTCCCAGTCCTTATAGGTCGTAACCATTTCGAATACGGCCAGGAAGATAATGACCGCAAGCAGTGCCGCCGCAAAATAAGCGGCCGTTAATACATACGGATTCGAAAAAATAACCAATCCGCTCCCTCCTCCACCATCAATAAGCCGCACTTGCCGCCGCTTTTCTACATATACGCCAAAGCACCCGATCGGGTTTCACTGCCGTATGGTTATTTCAACTCTACGACAGTAGCGCCCAATCCGCCTTCGCCCTGTCCGCCCCAACGAAATGACTTGACCAGACGGTGGTTGCGCAGGTATTTTTGAATCCCTAGCCCGAGCGCACCTGTTCCTTTGCCGTGAATAATCGAGACTTGATTCAGGCCGTCAAGAATGGCCTCATCGAGATATTTATCGATTTGAATAATCGCATCCTCTACCGTATTGCCCCGCACATCAAGCTCCATGCGCACCGGGTCGCGTGCCGAGCGAATTTTGGTAATCTGCTGTGTGACCTGCGGTTTGGCCGATCTCAGCTTTTCCAAATTGTCGGCTTTTACGTTCATTTTTACAATGCCGATTTGTACCTGAAATTCTTTATCGCTGACTTTGCCGACAATCTCGCCTTTCTGGTTGAAGGAAAGCACACGTACCTCGTCGCCCACTTCCAGCGGCTGCTGGTTAAGCGGCACGCCTGCTTTCTTCGGTTTTTTCTTTTTACGCAGTGTCGGTGAAGCTTCTTCCAAGCGTTTGCGCGCCTCAATTAACTTATGTTCTTTGATGCCGGCCCGCTCTTCCCTGGCAATTTGCCGCAGCTCGGCGATAATCGTCTCCGCTTCTTTGCGGGCTTTTTCCACAGCCGTGCGCGCTTCTTCTTCTGCCTGCTGATAGAGCCTGTCTTTTTTCTCGTCCAGGTTTGCCAGTTCGCGCTCCAATTCCCGGCGTTCCCGTTCCAGTTCAGCCCGCAGTTGCTCGACCTCCCGGCGCTCCGCCTCCGCTCTGCGCTGGTTTTCTTCAAGCGATGCAATCATCGTGTCGATTTCCGTTTCTTCTGTTTTCACAAAATTGCGCGCCTGGGCCAGAATGTTCTCCGGCAGACCGAGTCGCGACGCAATGGCGAATGCATTCGAGCGGCCCGGAATGCCGACCAACAGACGATAGGTCGGACGGAGCGTCACTTCGTCGAATTCGACGCTCGCATTGACAATCTGCGGGCGATCATAAGCATACGCCTTCAATTCGCTATAGTGTGTCGTTGCTACCAACCGTGCGCCGCGTTGATGAACATAATCGATAATCGCCATCGCAAGCGCCGCCCCTTCGGTCGGATCAGTGCCGGCGCCCAGCTCGTCGAACAGCACAAGGCTACGGTTGTTTACATGCTGCAGAATATGCGAAATGTTGGTCATATGGCTTGAGAATGTACTCAGGCTCTGCTCGATGCTCTGCTCATCCCCAATATCGGCATAAACACCTTCAAAAACCGCCATCTCTGAACCCTCATCCGCCGGAATCTGCAGGCCGGCCATTGCCATAAGCGAGAACAAACCGACCGTTTTCAGCGATACGGTTTTCCCCCCGGTGTTCGGACCGGTTACAACGATTGCCGTATAGTCCCTGCCAAGCTCTACGTCAATCGGCACGACTTGACTTGCCGGAATAAGCGGATGGCGTCCTTTTTTAATGCGCAGATAGCCGTTATCGTTAATAACCGGTTGTACAGCTTTAAGCGTATGTGCGTATGACGCCTTGGCGAAAATAAAATCGGCTTCCGCCAGGCATTCCACATTATGCAGCAGCACCTCTGATACTTCCGCTACTTTCGCCGAGAGCGAAAGCAGAATCTTCTCTACTTCGCGTTCTTCTTTCATCTTTAACTCACGAAGCTCGTTGCTGATATTGACGACCACCTGCGGCTCGACGAACAGCGTCGCGCCGGATGCGGACTGGTCGTGTACAATCCCGCCAAACACATGACGGTACTCCTGTTTAACCGGAATGACGAACCGGTCATTACGAATGGTGACAATCGGCTCCTGAAGCATTTTTTGTGTACTGCTGTTGCGAATCATCTGCTCCAGCCGCTCACGGATGCGCTTCTCCGCGCCGCGAATCTGCCCGCGCACCTGTGAAAGCGCCGGACTTGCCGAATCCATCACCATACCGTTCTCGTCGATGGCACGGTTAATCTCATTCTCTATTCCTTGCAGGCGTTCAACCCGGTTTAGCAATTCTTCGAGCAGGGGCAGCGGTTCCTGTTCAACAATCGATGCAATGAATGCTTTCAGACGGCCGCCGCCGTAAAGCGTAGAGGCAATATCCAGAAGCTCCGCCGCATTCAGCATTCCTCCCATAGCGGCCCGCTTACATGCCGGTCGGATATCGCGGATACCGCCCAGCGGAACACTGCCGCGCAGGCGCAGGACGGTACTCCCTTCATAGGTTGCCTGTTGACGGCGCTGCACTTCTTCATAGTTCGTAGAAGGAATAAGCGCTTCTACTTTTTCTCTTCCCAGTGAGGAAGAGGCATGGGTTGAGAGTTGTTCGATTATTTTATCGAATTCAAGCGTTGTAAACGTACGTGCTTCCAAAAGAAATCTCCTCTCAATATAAATCAATCTTGATGGAATGGCATTCTTTGTAGTTGATTGATCCTTACATTAGTATACGTGTCAAACCGTTAACGACATGTTTTAATGTCAAGCCGTAATTATTATACCATTTCATGCAAGGAAAGGAGAATTCCCGCCTGTCTTCAAGTTAGTATTCGGACTTTATCAGCACTTTCTCCGTTTCACTCATACCGGCATATCGCTGCATAAAAAAATAGACGCCGACAATCGCAATCGGATACAGGACGGACCAGCCTACAAACGGAAAAACTCCAAGCGTAAGAATGAAAGAAATCCAACTGATCCCTACTCCCAACCGGCTTCCCCGCAGCAGTCGAACGCCCGCCGCACAGCCGCCTAGATATGTCAAAATAAATGTCGCGTTTGGAAATTGAATCAATGTCGTCAGCGATACGGCGCCGGTTCCATACAGCGCAAGGATAAGCACAAAGCATCCTGCCAGAAAAGCCAGCCCTCCCGTCGGGGTCGCATAACGTCCGGACATTCTGCCCAATGCCTTTGGCGCTTTTCCCTCATTCGCCAGTGCAAAAGCAAGCCGGGACGCTGCACCCGTATAGGCAATAATTGTCGCCGTACAAATGAACATCCCTGTGATTCCGACGACAGCGGCCCCGCCTGTGCCAAGCAAATGCCCTACCACCAGCACCAGCGAAGCGGACGAATCAGACGCTCCGTAACTGTGCGTACCAACGGTGGCAAGCGCGGTGAGAAAGTATAGCAGCCCAACCAGCACCGCCGCGATGGTCACGCCTTTAATCGCTTCACGCTGCGGATCCACGAACTCTTCCGACAGATGCGACACGGCTTCCCAGCCGATAAAACACCAGAACAGAATCGCCGCCGCCTGGCCGACGCTTACCCAACCATGCGGCAGAAACGGAGTAAAGTGGACTGCCTCAATACTGGGCATAGAGCCTGCCACCGCAAACAGCAGCACAGCGATAATGGCGAGTACGACAGCCACCTGCATCTGCCCGGCTACCTTCATTCCGAAATAATTAAGCAAAAGCCCTGTTGCCAGCATCAGGGCGGCAATACCTATCTTCCATCCCTCTGCCAGTTCAAAGGCTGCCGTCATATAACCGGCTCCTGTGAGCGCGGCTACCGGAGCGCCTATTGGTACCGAGGCCAGAAAAAACCACCCGGTTAATGCTCCCGCCTTCGTACCGAATGCGCGTGACACAAAATACGCCACTCCGCCCGCATTCGGAAATCGGGCCGATAGAAGCCCCATCACCAACGCCATGGGCAGTACCAGTAGCGTCATTAACCCCCAGGCCAGAAGCGAAGCCGGACCGGCTATTTCCGCGGCAAGTCCCGGTACGAGCAGCACCCCGGAACCAAGCACCGCGCCTACATACAGCGCTACCGCCTGCGGCAGGCCGATTGTTTTTATCATTTTCCCCTTTGTTCCCATCTTTCCTGCTCTCCTTCTCTTTCATTTCTTCTTGCATTTGCCCCTATCGTAGCAGATAATAAATCCATCAGTAAAACAGATAGATAAGATAGAAATCATCTAAAAAACCGATGGGAGGCAAAAAAGAGATGGAACTGCGCCATCTGCATACATTTAAAACCGTGGCGGAAACCAAAGGATTTACAAAAGCGGCCGAAATGCTTTCCTATGCACAATCCAGCGTCACTGCCCAGATTCAAGCACTGGAAGAAGAGCTGGGGACGAAGCTTTTTGACAGGCTTGGTAAAAAGATCGTTCTCACTACCGCTGGCGAGAAGCTACTCTCGTACGCTTCGCAAATTCTCGAACTGCATGACAATGCCGTTCAGGAACTGACCGCAGGCAGCGTTCCGGCTGGAACGCTTACCATCGGTGCCCCCGAATCGCTGGCCGCCTTTCGTCTGCCGGCGATTATCCGCGAATACACCAGCCTATACCCTCAGGTAAAAATCATCCTGCGGCCCGGGGTATGCTGGGAGCTGCGCAGCCTCGCGCGCAGCGGAGAGCTTGACATCGTATTTCTTCTGGAACCGGAAGTTCAGGAGCATGATTTGCATATCGAAACGCTTGTCATCGAGAAAATGGCGATTGTCGCACCGCCGGATCATCCGCTCGCCCTGCGTTCCGTTATCGAAGCGGAAGATTTAAAAGAAGAGACGTTGCTGCACACCGAGCCGGGTTGCAGCTACCGTACGCTATTTGAGAAGCATCTGAACAGCTGTGGCGTATTCCCGGGTACCGACCTGGAATTCTGGAGCATCGAAGCGATCAAAAATTGCGTCATGTCAGGCCTGGGGCTGTCCTTTTTGCCTCTTATTACAGTAGAAAAAGAGATTGCCGAAGGCAAGCTGAAAGCGCTGCAGTGGAATGACGAGCCATGCCGGGTTGCCACCCAAATGGCCTACCACAAGAAGAAGTGGCTTTCCCCGGCCCTGCAGGAGTTTCTCAGGCTGGTGAAGCAGCATGCGCGATTCTGGAACGAAAGAGCATCCGCCTGCTCTTCCAGCCAGACGATTTGACAGTGAAGTAAGAAAGGCCACCACGAATGTGACGGCCTTTCTTGTGCGTACTACAATGAATTTGTATTTTCGCTTGTCGTTGATAACGGATTTTGTATCATTTCTTTTACCCATTGCGCCAGGTCGGAGGAGTACGTAGTAGCATACGAAGCGAACAGCGACGTATCCAGGGTCTGCTGCACAGTCGGAATCGGCAGCAGAGAAGCCACAGCCAAAATGATAAACAGAATCAGCCCGTTTTTCACTGCGCCGACGATTCCACCTGCAAGCCGGTTCACAATGGATAGACCCGGCAGCTTCGTAATTCTGTCCAAGAAGCCCCCGACCAGGCGTACGGCAAGACCCGTAGCAAATGCCAGCAATGCAAATGCAACGATATTATAGATCGCATGCTGCACAATCGGAAAACCAGCAACAGCCCCAAACGATCCACTCGCTTCTGCACTGGACAGAGGAACCCATTCCGCAAGCTTGGCCGCTACCGGACGATAGTACATAAAGGCGACCACAAACGAAGCGATAAAACTGGCGACGCGCACCAGCTGGCCGATCAGGCCTGTTCTGTACCCACGCCATACGCTCAACACCAGTAATACCAGTATGACGATATCGAGAATATTCATGCTGATCTACTCCTTGTCCGCTTCCCGCTCCTCTTCCTCTTCTTCGTGCTCCGCGTCTTCTTCCATTTCTTTTGATGCTTTCTCTAGCAGTTTAATCAACTCTTCATATTCCATACGCAGCCGGAAATACTCATCAGCCATATTAAGCGCCGCAAGTACCGCCAGTTTATTCGTATCCAGCCGGGGATTGCCTGCGGCGATTTGCCGCATTTTATCGTCCACATACCCTGCGATCATGCGCATGTGGGACGAGCTGCTGTCCCCTTTCATGGTGTAGTATTGTCCATATATTTCAACGACCACTCGTTCTTTATTCTGTCCTGACACACTACGTCCTCCTCACGTCCTTGTACATAACTATATTGTACACAATACCATAAATAAAGAAAGCGGTGGAAACGAAAAGGGGATGGTAAAACGAACGAGGAGAGAAGCCCGCGGACGTTTCTCCTCGTTCGCGGGTGGAAGGAAAAAAAGAGAAGAAAACAAGGAGAGGATTTCAATGTAGAAAAAGGCGGTCGCCTTTTTCTACCCTGGATCTTATCTCCTCTTTCTCTCCTTCTTTCTTCACGATTTTCACAGAAAAAGAAGGAGACATCTCCCGCCGTCTCCTCCTTCTTCCTAACGATTAGCCGCGCAATTCAGCTCCGCATTCGGCGGCCAGAGCCTCTACTACTCTACCGTGCGCCGCCTGTATTTCTTCGTCGGTCAATGTACGTTCCGGATCACGGTACGTGCAGGACAGCGCGACGCTTTTCTTATTCTCGCCAAGCCTGTCGTCTACGTACACGTCAAAAATGCGCACCGATTCCAGCCATTCGCCGGCGGACGCCTCGATAACTTTCTGAAGGTCTCCTGCGCTGACACTGCGGTCAACCACAACCGCAATATCACGGCTGATGGCGGGATACTTCGGCAGCGGTATCATCCCCTGGTGCATCGTCGAAAGCTCAAGCAGCAAATCAGCGTCCAGTTGAAATACGTATGTCTCATCTACGTCATATTTCTGCTGAGTAGCCGGATGAACCTGACCAAGATACCCGGCTGGCCGCCCCTGCAAAACAAGCTGCGCCGTTCTTCCGGGATGCATGCCTTTTAAGTCTTTTGCCGGGCGGTATTCAATCCCCGTAATGCCCAGGCGGTTCAACAGCACGTCCAGGATCCCTTTCACGAGGTAGAAATCCACCGGCTCCGCTTTCTGCTGCCAGTGCGGTCCTACCCAGTTGCCGGTCAGAAGGCCTGCCAGCGTCAAACGCTCTTCCGGCAGCTTGCTTACCGTCTCTTCATCGCTTAAGAATACTTTGCCCAATTCGAACAACGCCAGATCGCGCTGTTTGCGGTTGATATTGTAGGCAGCCGTGTCCAGCAGGTGAGGCAGCAGGTTGACGCGCAGTACGCTGCGTTCTTCACTCATCGGCATCGCCAGCGGAATCGGACGGGTGCTACGATATATCGTCGCAAAATCGTGCGCCATGTCCGGGTGCGTAAACGAATACGCACTTATTTCATTCAGGCCTGCTCCGTTTAATACCTGACGGATCGTGCGCCGCAGCATTTGTTCGCGTGTTAGAAGTCCCTGCGTATTATCGCCGTACGGCATCGTTGTCGGAATATGGTCATAGCCGTAAAGACGTGCAACCTCCTCAATTAAATCGACTTCGCGCGTAATATCTTGGCGGCGCGTCGGTACGATAACTGTAATTGCGTCGTCTCCCGTCTCATAAGCAAATGACAAACGATCAAAAATAGAAGCGGCATCCTCAAGTGAGAGCGATGTACCCAGCAATCCGTTCAAACGGGAGATGCGCAGGACAACTTTCTTCTCCTCCGGAAGCGCAATGACCCTGTCCGCTTTTCCTTGGGCTACCTGGCCGTCCGCCAATTCCGCCATCAGCGCAGCCGCACGATCAAGCGCACGCTCTACCGCCTGCGGATCGACTTCCTTCTCGAAACGCAGGCTCGCTTCAGAACGCAGCCCCAGTTTGCGCGCGGTCTTGCGGATGGATGAGCCTGCGAAATGCGCCGACTCAAGCAGAATCGTATCCGTCGTCTCTGTCACTTCAGAGTTGGCGCCACCCATGACGCCTGCGATACCAATCGCTTTGGATCCATCCGTAATCAGCAGCATTTCTTCGTCCAGTGTTCGTTCTGTATCGTCAAGTGTCGTCAGCGTTTCGCCCTGTTTGGCGAGACGAACGACAATGCGTCCATTTTCTACTTTGGCGTAATCGAATGCATGCAGCGGCTGGCCGGTTTCCAGCATGACATAGTTCGTGATGTCGACGATGTTGTTAATCGGGCGTACGCCTGCAGCCATCAGGCGGTTTTGCATCCAGAGCGGGGACGCGCCCAGCTTTACGCCCGAAATCATGCGTGCCATATAGCGATTACACTGCTCCGGCGCTTCGATATCTACGGTTACTTTTCCCTCGATGGACGGGCCGTTCTCTGGCACGTTCGTCTCCGGCAGCTTTACGTCGCGGCCAAGAATGGCCGCTACTTCATATGCCACGCCAATCATGCTTAAGCAGTCCGAACGGTTCGGCGTCAGACCAAGCTCAAGCACCGCGTCATCGAGTCCGAGCACCGATTGAATGGGCTGTCCGATTTCAAGCTCCTCCGGCAGTACAAGAATGCCTTCCTGGGTTTCTTTCGGCATCAGTTTGTCATTGAGGCCCAATTCCTTCGCGGAACAAATCATACCGTTGGACGTGACGCCGCGGAGCTTCGCTTTTTTAATCTTAAAATCGCCCGGCAGTTTGGCTCCGACAACCGCTACAGGCACCTTTTGTCCGGCCGCGACATTTTTGGCGCCGCAGACAATCTGCAGCAACTCGCCGCTGCCTACATCCACCTGGCATACGCTTAGCTTATCCGCATCCGGGTGTTTTTCTTTTTCCGCTACATAACCGACAACAACGTCGGTTACGCCTTTGTTCAAGTATTCCACCGCATCAACTTCCACGCCGCTGCGGGTTAGTTTCTCGGCAAGTTCTTCCGGCGTAATGCCGGATAGGTCCACATATTGCGCCAACCAGTTATATGAAACTTTCATTGTCTTCCATCCTCCTCTATACCCGGTTAAACTGCTTCAAGAAGCGTACATCGTTCATATAGAAATGACGGATATCATCAATGCCGTATTTCAGCATCGCAATACGGTCAATCCCCATACCGAATGCAAATCCCGTGTACTTTTCAGAATCGTAACCAGCCATCTCCAGTACCCGCGGATGCACCATACCGGAGCCGAGAATTTCAATCCAGCCTGTGTGTTTACAGGTCCGGCAGCCTTTGCCGCCGCACATGCTACAGGATACATCCACTTCTGCGCTCGGCTCAGTGAACGGGAAGAAGCTCGGCCGCAGACGGATTTGGGAGCCTTCCCCAAACATTTGACGTGCGAAGTTCAAAAGTACTCCTTTCAAATCACTCATACGCACATTTTCGCCGACCATTAATCCCTCTACCTGATTGAATACATGGGAATGGGTCGCATCGTCATTGTCCCTGCGATATACACGGCCCGGACAAATGACTTTTACCGGGACTTCCCCTTTCATTCTCTCCATTGTGCGTACCTGAACCGGAGAGGTATGGGTACGCAGCAGGATATCTTCAGTAATATAAAAAGAGTCCTGCATATCGCGTGCCGGATGGTCCTGCGGCAAATTCAGCGCTTCAAAGTTATAGTAATCAGCTTCGACTTCCGGTCCTTCCGCAACGATAAAGCCCATCCCTAAGAAAATGTCTTCGATTTGCTCGGTTACCAATGTAAGAGGATGACGATTCCCCATCTGTATCGTGCGGCCCGGCAGTGTTACATCAATCGACTCGCTGGCGAGCTTCGCCTTGATTTCAGCCTGCTCGGCCGCTTCTCTCTTCTCTTCAAGCTTGCTTTCGATAGCCGAGCGCACTTCGTTGCCTAACTGCCCGATTACCGGACGCTCTTCTGCGGACAGCTTGCCCATGCCCCGCAGAATTTCCGTCAACAACCCTTTCTTGCCAAGATATTTTACGCGCAGTTCCTGCACCTGCGCGGTCCGCTCGATTTTTTCCAATTCCTCAAGCGCTTCCGCTTTCAATGCTTCCAATCTTTCGCGCACTGTATAACCCTCCTTAATAAATTTTGGTAAAAAAGAAAGAGAAAGAAAAGAACGAGGGGATGAATTCAATGCGGAAAAAGGCGAACGTCTTTTTCTTCACCTGAACCTTTTTCCCTTCTGCCCCTCCTTCTTTCCTCATGATTTTCACAGCAAAAAACCTCTCGCCCGGTAAGGGGCGAGAGGTCGCGGTACCACCCTTGTTCGAAAGCAGGCAAACTCCTGCTTCCATCTTACAGCCTGATAACGGAAAAATTCCGTGTCCCCCTACTTTTGCGTTCAGGGGCCGGCTCAGGAGTGAATTCGGTGAACGAACTGTCTCGAAGATGCTTTCAGTCACGGCATCTCCTCCCTGGGAGCGTCCCTTTCACGTACTTGTCTCCGTCTGTGCCTTTGTCAATATAGCGCTATGTAAATCAGGTCATTTGATGATAGATTATATAGCATACAAAGAAAATGCGCAAGTGTGCAAAAATTACACTTGCGTATTTTTTCCTACCTTTGCAGTGAATTATGGCATATACTAACAATAGGACATTTTTACCTGTGTTATTAATACTGCTAAAGGAGAAACGCATGAGCCGATTAGACACCATTCTGTATGACAAGAAGTTCACCTGTACTCACTGCGGATACGAGTTCACCAGCAAAAAAACACGGCTGCGCCGCAGCCATCCGTATAAGCGTGACCCTGATTTCTGCGAGCATTACGAAGACCATGCCGAAAATCCGATTCTGTATCATGTCGTTGTGTGTCCGCAGTGCGGATATTCCTTCAATGACCAATTCCGCAAAGAAGTACCTCCACAGCTGGAGCAGCTTATCGAAGAGAAAATCACGGCAAACTGGACAAAAAAGGACTATACCGGCATCCGCAGCATCCCGGAAGCCATAGCCACTTATAAACTGGCAATCTTCGCGGCCAATATCAGACGGGAACCCCACTGCGTACTGGCCGGTCTGTGCCTGCGTCTCGCCTGGTTATACCGATACCAAAAGAAAAAAGAACACGAAAAACGCTTTTTGGAACTGGCACTCAAAGAATATGAGGCTTCCTATGAACAAGGAGATTATATGCGCGCTGGCATGTCGGAAATTAAGCTTACCTATCTTATCGGCGAGCTGCACCGCCAGCTCGGAGATTATAATAAAGCACTGCGCTTTTTCTCTAAAGTTATCGAGCATCCGCTTAAAGCCAATGAACCTCAGATGGTGCGTGCCGCTCGCGATCAATGGCAAAACATGCGCGAGGACATGAAACGGCAGCGGGAAGAAGCCGAAAAGAAAGATATCGAAAAAAAATAGGGCAGTGTACCTATCTCATACGCTGCCTTACTGCCTCATACATCATAATGGAACCCGCAATCGCTGCATTCAGAGATTCGGCGCGTCCGTGAATTGGAATAATAACATTCTGGTCGGTAAGCGCCAATACTTCATCGGAAATGCCGCTTCCTTCATTTCCGATAACCAATGCCGTCGCGCCTGTATAAGAAACATCCGTATATGGTCTGGATTCCTGCAGGCTTGTTCCGATAATACGCAACTGGGGCTGCTGCTGCTTCGACCGTCTGATGAATTCAGGTATATTTTCCTGCCAGATCGGCAGATGGAACAGCGAGCCCATTGTGGAGCGAAGGGTTTTACTATTGTATAAGTCCGCACTGCCATCTCCGATAACGACTCCGTCGAAGCCGGCCGCATCCGCCGTACGAATCAGCGTTCCGACATTGCCCGGGTCCTGCAGTCGATCAAGCACGAGCAGCAGGCAGTCCTCCGGCAATGCTTCAGGACGTCTCTCCCCCTTTTCCGCTACAGCCAGCATACCTTGAGGCGTTTTAGTTTCCGCTATCTTTTCCAGCACAGGCCGGCTCACCTGAATCAAGTCAGTGCTTCCGTGCGCCCGCAGGTATGTGTTCAACCATTCCGGCACGTTCGCTTCTTCTTCCAGCAACACCGCTTCCAGTATAATGCCTGCCCGGCATGCTTCCTCCACAATATGCGGACCTTCCAGCAGGAAACGTCCTGTCTTCTCCCGCTCTTTGCGGGTGTGCAGCTTTGCCCACCCTTTTACGCGCGGATTCTGCACCGAGATAATCGTTTCCATCCGTATACTCCTTACTCATCTATTCTGTCTGTCAAGATTCTTCCTCGAATTTCTTCAAATCGTCATTATGTCCGATTACGATAAGAATATCCCCTTCATGAATTGTATCCGAAGGATTCGGGGCAATATTGAATGAATTGCCGCTCTTAATCGCCATAACGTTAACGCCGAAGCGGGCCCGAACGTCCAGCTCCATAAGATTCTTGCCATCCATAGCCTCAGATGCCGCTACCTCGGCGATACTGTATTCTTCCGCCAGTTCAACGAAGTCAAGCACGTTTGGCGAGACCAGGTTATGGGCGACGCGCAGACCCATGTCGCGTTCCGGAAATACGACGCGGTCAGCACCCACCTTGTAGAGCACTTGTCCATGCCGTTCATTCTGCGCTTTGGCTACAATCATCTTTACGCCCATCTCTTTTAGAATAAGCGTTGTTAGAATACTGGCCTGAATATCCGCACCAATCGCCACGACTACAACATCGAAATTTCGGATACCCACTTCGCGGAGCGCCTGTTCATCCGTCGAGTCCGCCTGTACCGCATGCGTGGCAATATTGATATGATCCTGGATACGTTCCTCGTTTTCGTCAAGAACCATGACATCGTATCCCATATTATAAAGCGCCTGCGCCACACTGGCGCCGAAACGGCCCATACCGATGACCGCATAAGATTGACCTGCCATGCATTTCCACCCCTTTACAAATCCGCTTTTTATTATACCACTCTCTTTCTAGTCTTTTCGATAGGGATGAAAATAAATCATTCCGGTGAAACTATGGTACGAAGCCATTTGGTTATTAGGTGAAGGAGCGTGGAGCAAATGAACATTTCCAACCTTGATTTGCGTGCGGCGATCATGCAAAACATGCAGGGTTCATCTAAAGAAGATGTACGCCATACAATTGTGGACGCTATCACCAGCGGTGAGGAAAAAACGCTGCCCGGCCTGGGCGTTCTGTTCGAATTGCTGTGGCGGGAAGCTAACGATCAAGAGAAAAACAAAATGGTCGATTGTATCTACAATCAAGTTCAATGAGGTAGAAGCAGAGCGGAATAGTAAAAACTCCCGGATAAATGAACTCCGGGAGTTTTCATTTGTTTCTTTATTAATATTCGCCGCGCTTAATTTTGGCGACAGTGTCTTCGTCGAGCTTTTTAATCGTTTCAGTGATAAGTTTAACTGCATTGTCAATATCGTCACGATGCAGGATGGCAGCGTGGCTATGGATGTAGCGGGTGGCGATGCCGATAACGATGGACGGTACGCCTTTGCCGTTCAAATGCATACGCCCTGCATCGGTGCCGCCGCGCGCCATTACGTCATACTGGAACGGAATATTATGCTCTTCCGCCGTCTCCACCACCAGTTTGCGCAGGCCGGGATGGCCAATCATGGACGCATCATACAGCAGAATCTGCGGTCCCTCCCCGATTTTGGACATGGCATCCCCTTCCTTGACGCCCGGAGTATCGCCGGCAATTCCCACATCTACGGCGAACGCAATATCCGGATCGATCGCGAACACGGATGTTTGTGCACCGCGCAGGCCCACTTCCTCCTGTACCGTACCCACGCCGTAAACGGTATTCGGATGATCAACGCCTTTTAGTTCCTGCAGTGTCTGAATAGCCATGGCGATACCGACACGGTTATCCCAGGCCTTCGCCATCATGATTTTCGGATTGGTCATGATCGTGAACGGACAAATCGGCACAACCGTATCGCCCGGGCGTACTCCGTATTCTTCGGCCTGCTCCTTGCTGGAAGCTCCGATATCAATGAACATATCCTTTATATCAACCGGCTTCTTGCGTGCTTCAGGCGACAGGATATGCGGAGGTACGGAGCCGATAACCCCTTCGATGACTCCGTTTCGTGTCTGCACGGCGACGCGCTGCGCCAGCATCACCTGTTCCCACCAACCGCCAAGCGGCTGGAATTTCAGAAATCCTTTGTCCGTAATCATGGTTACCATAAAGCCCACTTCATCCAGGTGGCCGGCCACCATAATCTTCGGTCCCTTGTTCCCTTTGCGCGCCAGCAAGCTTCCCAGATTGTCGGTCGTCACCTCGTCGGCGTACGGCTCTATGTACTTGCGCATAACTTCGCGCACCTGGCGCTCATGACCCGGAACACCGGGGGTTTCGGTCAGCTCTTTGTACATCTGCAATGTCTTATCTTCCATAATGATTCCTCCCGTGTTGTTCTATACAGAATATAGAATGCCAAGCTTTACCTTTCCTATCCATATTATCGCATACTTTATACACATACTAAAACAAAAAGGAGGGCTTGAAGTGGCAAAACGTGTCATTCTTAACCTTTTATATAAAGCGGTTATGTTTCCAGGCGTTCTTTATTTACTGTCGATGCTCTTTCCCCGACAGCTTACATTCGGAAGTGTGAATCACTGGCTTGATGTAAGCCTGCTACTGATAATCATCGGCCTGCTTGCCGATGAAGCGGTACTCGGCATGTACGGGATTTACCTCGCCACGCTTCAGGGAGCGCTCGCTATTGTCGCTATCGTCTACATGTCCGGTTGGCTGTTCCCCGAAAGTCAGATTACGCTGCCCGGCGGCATCCTGGCGGGTACTGCTTTAGGAATGGTAGAATTTATCATGCATCGTTATATTCGTGCGAACCAGAAAAAACATAAACTGCATTCTCCTTAATAGGCTCACAAAACACATAATTGACAATTCCCTTTTCCTAGACAAGCTTTATAAAATATTTCTACAAAACATGAATAATTTACAAGTATTCGTGATAGTTATGAAATATACACAACGATTATCTCACATCTCCTGAGTAAGGACCGTCTCTGGCCAAACCAAAAGGAAAAGAGGGATTTGCATGAACACTCTGTTGCGAATTGCACTCGCTTTGGTGATTATTGGCGCGATTAACTGGGGACTTATAGGCTTCTTTCAATTTGACTTAATCGCCGCGATTTTCGGCGGTCAGAACGCATTGCTCTCCCGCATTGTCTATGCACTGATCGGTTTGAGCGGCCTGTATACCATTACATTGTTCTGTGCACCTAAAAAAGCGCGGACATAAGCGAATCTTAAGAAAAGAGAATAGTTTTGTAATGAGAAAAACTCGCGGGCGTTGCCGCTCGTCCTTTTTCCTCAAAGAAGCCAAACAGCCGCTTTTTGTCGCGTACGAATGGAAGGAAAATATATGTCGCTTTATCACTGTAAAGCAACATATACTTTCCTATACCATGAAAAAGGACCTGCGGCTCCTCCCGGAAAACCGGGAAGAGGAGCAGGTCTTATTTTATGCAGATACTTCCCTTAACATATGCATTGGAACAAAATACGTCTGCGGTCTATCGCTTTCCTCGGGATTATAGTAGACGAGCAGCAATGTATCTTCTCGCTTTATCTCGCCCAATGATAGGTAAATGGACAAGTTAACCGGTACAATCTCCAGCATCGTGTGTTTGTGCAACTGTTTCTCATCAAGCCCAAGCGCAGTGAACTCCGCTCCGGCAAGCTCCGGCTGTCGGGCCAACAGCTTCAGCAGACGGGATTGCTCCGCTTTCCGGATTTCATGCGTCCACCACACTTTCCGAGGCTTATATTTGTAGTTCATGAAGTAATCGTATTTCATTAATCCTTCGATTACCGGCAAGCACTCCGTGTCTCTTTCTCTCAAGAACATATGCAGACGTGTGAACAGGTCTTCCAATTGGTGACCAATGCGCGACCACCCCCGCTTTTCCCAGAAATCCCCGAACTCCTGGAAAAAGTCGAAAGCAGACGCGAATTCCCGCTCAATTAAATACAACAGTGTTATATCCATACGATGCGCGTTCCAGTACTTCTCCAGCACATCCTCCACCCGTTTAATCCGAACGATATCCGAAAACGGAAGAACACGGTTTTCTAAAATTTCATACGGCGCATGATCCATGTACTTATAGCCGTATTTCTCCGCGCTGATACGCATGCCTGTTCCGCGCAGCATTTTCAGGAAACCGAGCTGCAGTTCTTCGGGACGCAGTGCAAACACATCGTTGAACGTTTTGCGGAATGACATGTAGTCCTCTTCCGGTAGACCCGCAATTAAGTCAAGGTGCTGGTCAATTTTTCCGCTCTCTTTGACTTTGGTAACCGTACGGGCCAGCTTGGTGAAATTCTGGCGGCGTTTAACGATATCGTTCGTCGTGTCGTTGGTGGATTGCACACCGATTTCAAACCGGAAAATGCCTGGCGGCGCATGCTCGGCCAGATAATCAAGCACCTCAGGCCGCATAATGTCTGCAGTAATCTCAAACTGAAACACACATCCCCGGTGATTTTCAATTAAAAATTGAAAAATCTCCATTGCATACTCACGTTTAATATTAAATGTACGATCGACGAATTTAATGAGCTTGGCCCCGCTCTCGATCAAATGCAACAAATCCCGCTTCGTCCGTTCAATATCAAAATACCGTACCCCCACCTCAATACTGGAGAGGCAAAATTGACAGGAGAACGGGCAGCCGCGGCTTGTTTCAAAATACGTAACCCGGTTGCCGAGATGAGGTATATCTTCTTCGAAGTAAAACGGAGACGGAATACGATTCAAATCCAGCTTCGGACGGGGTGGATTGACGATCACTTCGTCTTCTTTTCGATAGGCAATTCCATAGACAAAATGATACTTTTGCTCGCCTTTCATTTCCGTCAGAAGATGGTGAAACGTTTCTTCTCCTTCGCCTACCACAATAAAGTCAACATCGGTCAGGCGGTTCATCCAGTACTCGACATCGTATGACACTTCGGGTCCGCCGAGTACAATCTTGACTCCGGGCATAACCTTTTTTAGCATGGAGATAATCTGAATGGTCTCTTCGATGTTCCAAATGTAGCAGGAGAAACCAATCACATCCGGTTTCCGTTGAAACAAATCGGATACCACATTCATTGCAGGGTCCTTAATTGTGTATTCCACAAGATCCACCTCGAAATCTTCCTGGCAGAATGCCTTCAAATAGCGCAGAGCCAGCGAGGTATGGATGTATTTTGCGTTCAGTGTCGTTATGAGCACATTCATGAAATGCAATCCCTCATTTTAAATGGATTTCTGTGTGATAGTATAGCATTTTTTTGCATCCTTTTTCTAATCAATCCGTATAAGAAAATAAATGGATACTTTTCGATGAAAAGAGGGAATCGCATGCTGCGTTTGCTGCTGCTTTTGACAATCATCGCCTTTATCGTATGGTGGTTTCAATATATTTTCAATCCGAAGCGAAAACTTATGTCTGCGATTGAGAAAAAACAGACGTTCGTCCTCGATGACGAAGACAATGTGCGCCGCAATCTGCTGTTAACATACAAGGGAGTTTTATTTGAAGGCGAGAAATATCTGGGGAGCATGGAAGACCGTTTTACCGTGACCAAGATTTCGCTCTGGCCGCGTCAGTCGAGCAGGCTAAAAGGACTGACCCGTGATGATTTCTTTGAGATTTCGGAGATTATCCGTGAAAGCTATCCGGATGCGGAAATCGAATGGGGAACACCGGTGAAAGAATTCTTGCAGCGAGAATAAGAAATCACGAACATAAAAATCTCCGCCGTTGCTCAATATGCACGGCGGAGATTTTTATTTGCTGTTTATTACGCTACGCTTGCACGTATGCCTCACGAATAGCGGCGATGATTTTGTCGGCCATCTCTTTTGTGCCTACGGCTTCATCTTTATTATCGGCGATGTCGCCAGTGCGTACACCGGAGTTCAGCACGGTATGAACCGCTTGCTCGATCGCGTTCGCCGCCTTCTCCAAGCCAAATGAATACTTAAGCATCATCGCGGCAGACAGAATCGTTGCAGTCGGGTTGGCAATTCCTTTGCCTGCAATGTCCGGTGCAGATCCGTGTACCGGCTCATACAAACCGAAGTTACCGTCCGCCAAAGACGCCGACGGCAGCATACCGATCGAGCCTGTCAGCATGGACGCTTCATCGCTTAAAATATCACCGAACATATTCTCCGTTACAATCGTGTCGAACTGCTTCGGCCAACGGATAAGTTCCATGGCGCAGGAATCAACCAGCTGATGGCGCAATTCTACATCCGGGTAATCCGGTGCGACTCGTTCTACGACTTTACGCCACAGACGGGAAGACTCCAGCACATTCGCCTTGTCCACGGAGGTCAGTTTCTTGCTGCGCAGACGTGCCACCTCGAACGCCCGACGTACGATTCGCTCAATCTCATACTCATGATAAATCAATTCGTCGGAAGCGACTTCGCCGTTTTCGGTTTCATAGCGTTTCTTCTCGCCGAAATAGAGGCCGCCTGTCAATTCGCGAATCACCATTAGATCCACGCCTTTGACGACTTCTTCTTTCAATGCGGACACGCCGACCATGCAGTCGAGCATAAACGCCGGACGAAGATTGGCGTACAGACCCAATTCCTTACGGATACCCAGAAGTCCTGTTTCCGGACGAAGGTGCGCCGGGTTGTTATCCCACTTCGGACCGCCCACTGCTCCGAGCAACACAGCATCAGAACGGCGTGCTTTATCCAGCGTATCCTGGGGCAGCGGTGTGCCATCTTCATCGATGGCGCACCCGCCCAAACGCGCATATTCAAGCGTAAAACTTACATCTTCGAGTTCTTCGATGACTCTTAGTACATTGACCGCCTGCTCGATAACTTCCGGCCCGATGCCGTCCCCGGGCAGTACGGTGATGGTAAACGTTTGACTCATGCCTCGCTTCCTTCCTCTCTACATCACGACTTCTACCGCGTCGCCTCTTCGTGCAACCAGTTTATTCAGCGCGCGCAGATAAGCTTTCGCGCTCGCTTCCAGCACATCTGTGCTAACCCCGCGTCCCTGCACTGTGTAATCGCCTTGGGACAGGCGGACATACACTTCACCAAGTGCATCCTTACCGTGGGTGACGGATACAATCTTATAATCCTCCAGCACCACTTCTTCGTTCGTAACCCGGTCGATCGCTTTATAGATGGAATCAACAGACCCGTTGCCGCATGCCGCCTCTTCCAGCACTTCGCCGTTTAAGGTACGCACGCGTACGCTCGCCGTCGGTATCGAGTTGTTTCCGTATGAAAGCTGAACATTCTCAAGCGTGTACGCTTCCGGCACATCAACCAGCTTGGCGTCGACAAGCGCCACGATATCTTCGTCGCTTACATCTTTCTTGCGGTCGCATAAGTCTTTAAAACGTGCAAACGCGTCGTCCAGCTCTTCCTGGCTCAACTGGTAACCCAGCTCTATCAATTTATCTTTGAAAGCATGACGTCCCGAAAGCTTGCCGAGCACAAGGCGGTTTGATTTGAAGCCCACGCGCTCCGGACGAATGATTTCGTATGTGGTTACTTCTTTCAATACGCCATCCTGGTGGATACCGGATTGATGGGCAAACGCATTAGCGCCCACAACTGCTTTGTTACCCGGCACAAACATTCCGGTCAAGCGGCTGACAAGCTTGCTTGTGCGGGCGATTTCTTCCAGCTTCAGATTGGTGGTCGCCTGATAGAAATCCTTGCGGGTATCGAGCGCCAATGCTACCTCTTCTAAAGCAGCATTACCAGCGCGCTCACCAATACCATTGATTGTGCCTTCTACCTGAGTCACACCCGCCTGGATGGCAGCCAAAGTATTGGCAACAGCCATTCCGAGGTCATCATGACAGTGGCAGCTCAGCTTTACATTTTCAATGCCCCGCACGTTGTTTAATAGCTGGGTGAAAATATTAGCGTATTCGGCCGGTGTGGTATATCCCACCGTATCCGGAATGTTGATGATACGGGCGCCCGCATCGACAACCGCCTGCACCACTTCAATCAGGAACGGAATCTCGGTACGCGAACCGTCTTCACAGGAGAATTCCACCATATCGAAATATTTCTTCCCATGCTTTACGGCAGCAACCGCGTTTTCGATAACCTGTTCCTTTGTCATATTCAGTTTATATTTCCGATGAATCGGCGACGTGGCAAGGAACGTATGAAGGCATGCCGATTCGGCGTCCCTCAGCGCTTCCCACGCTTTATCGATATCCAGCAAACGAGCACGGGACAAGCTGACGATCGTTGAGTTCTTGACCCGTTTTGCAATCTCACGAACGGATTGTAAATCTCCAGGGGAGGCAGCGGCAAACCCCGCTTCAATCCGGTTTACCCCCAGGCGCTCCAGTTGCAAAGCAATTTCTAATTTTTCCTTCGAACTTAAGTTGACTCCCGGGGACTGTTCACCGTCCCGCAGGGTGGTATCAAAAATTTCAATGGTACGCATTCCCTCGCCACCTCCACAGTTTTTGTCTTACTCCTTACTTCTTGATCCAGGCCATCATTTCACGCAATTGCTTACCTACCTGCTCGATTTGGTGTTCCTTCTCAATACGGCGGCGCGCTCCGAACGCGGCACGGCCGGACTGGTTCTCAATAATCCAGTTCTTCGCGAATTGGCCGGTTTGAATTTCTTTTAATACTTTCTTCATTTCTTTCTTCGTCTCTTCCGTTATGATACGCTGACCGACGCTGTAGTCACCGAATTCAGCCGTGTCGCTGATGGAATAGCGCATGTACTCAAGGCCGCCTTCGTACATCAAATCTACAATCAGCTTCAGCTCATGCAAACATTCGAAGTAGGCGATTTCCGGTGCATAACCCGCTTCTACCAGTGTCTCGAAGCCCGCTTTTACCAGTTCGGCTGTACCGCCGCACAGTACCGCTTGCTCCCCGAACAGGTCGGTTTCCGTTTCTTCACGGAACGTTGTCTCAATAACGCCCGCGCGCGTGCAGCCGATGCCGCTTGCATACGCCAGACCGATTTCTTTTGCTTTTCCTGTTCCGTCTTGGTAGATAGCGAGCAATCCCGGTACACCGAAGCCTTCCGTATATACGCGGCGAACCATGTGGCCCGGGCTCTTTGGTGCTACCATAACTACGTCTACGCCCTGAGGTGCAACAATCTGCTCGAAGTGGATATTGAAGCCATGTGAGAAGAAGAGCGCATCTCCGTCTTTCAGGTTCGGTTCGATTTGCTCTTTATACACTTTCGCCTGCATTTCATCAGGAAGCAGAATCATAATCACATCAGCACGCGCGGCAGCTTCGTCTACCGTCAGCACTTCAAATCCATCGTTTTCCGCCTGCTCCCAGGAACGGCCTTTGCGAAGACCAATGACCACTTTCATACCGCTATCGCGCAAGTTTTGTGCTTGTGCGTGTCCCTGGCTACCGTATCCAATGATGGCAATCGTCTTGCCTTTCAGAACTTCTTGGTTTGCGTCTTTTTCGTAGTACATTGTAATCATGGAATTTCCTCCCCTATTCTGTGTGCTGTTTTGTTTATATTAAATGTGTTGATAGCAATAGTTATCGATTATACTCTGGCAAGTGTCGCGGCACCACGGCTGATCGCAGTCACGCCCGTACGCGAAAGCTCTTTAATACCGTATGGCATTAAGAGTTCAATTAACGCATCGACTTTTTCGGAATCGCCGGTAACCTGAACAACCAGAGAAACCGGCCCTACGTCGACAATGCTCGCGCGGAAAGGCTCAATAATACCTTTAATTTCAGAGCGTGTTCCCGGAGTTGCCTCTACTTTAATAAGCGCGAGCTCTCTGGATACCATCTGACCGCTGCTCAAGTGCTGTACTTTCAGTACGTCGATGAGCTTATGGAACTGCTTCATAATTTGCTCGATGGTATTGTCGTCGCCGCGCGTGACAATAATCATGCGCGACAGCCCCGGCTCTTCAGACTGGCCAACCGTAATGCTGTCAATGTTGAAGCCGCGCTGACCCATCAGGCTGGCGACCCGGGTTAATACACCCGGCTGGTCATTGACTAGAACTGAAATGGTGTGCTTTTGTTCCATGTTATTTCTCATCTCCCAAAACCATTTGGTCAAGTGTGTTACCTGCAGCGACCATCGGATATACGTTCTCTTCCGGCTCAACTACGAATTCAACAAGAACCGGTCCATTTGTATTCATCGCTTCTTGCCATATCCGCTCCGCCTCTTCTTCTGTCGAAGCGCGCAGACCTTTGATGCCGTAAGCATCGGCAAGTTTGACGAAGTCAACGCTCACGCTTAAGTCGATTTGACTGTAGCGATGCTCGTAGAACAGTTCCTGCCACTGGCGAACCATACCGAGGCATTGATTATTGATAATAACAATCTTAATCGGCAGATTATGGTTGGCAACAACCGCCAATTCCTGCTGATTCATCTGGAAGCCACCGTCGCCGCTGACCGAGATAACGGTTTTATCGGGATGCGCCATCTGTGCTCCGATGGCAGCGGGGAAGCCGAAGCCCATCGTACCGAGACCGCCCGAGGAGATGAAAGAACGCTGGTTGCTGAATTTAAAATACTGGGCCACCCACATCTGATGCTGTCCTACGTCTGTCGTCACAATCGCATCTCCGCCGGTCGATTCGTACATGATTTCGATAGCGCGCTGCGGCTTTAATCGACCTTCCGGACTCGGTTTGTAGCTGTACGGATGCTCTGCGCTCCATGCCTGGATTTGTGCCACCCATGCATCGGAGTCAGCGCGCCCGACTTTCGGAAGAGCAGCAAGCAGCACGTTTTTCACATCACCAACAATCGGGATATAAGCGTTGATGTTTTTGCCGATTTCAGCCGGGTCGATATCGATATGGATAATTTTTGCGTTCGGTGCGAACTCTTTCGTCCGGCCCATCGTAATACGATCGTCAAAACGTGCGCCCATGTTAATCAGCAGGTCAGTATTCAACAGCGCCTGGTTGGCGGCGTATGAACCGTGCATCCCCGGCATGCCCGGACAGAGTCGGTGCCCTCCCGGGAACCCGGCAAGACCCATAAAGGTCGGAATAACCGGAATGTTCGTCTTTTCGGCAAATTCCAATAATTCTTTTTCCGCTCCTGCCGCTACGATTCCGCCACCGGAGAGAATGACCGGTTTCTTCGCTTCAGCAATGGCTTTGACCATCCGCTCGACTTGCAAGCTGTTCGGTTTTACGGTCGGATTATATGTGCGGAGCTTTACCGTTTCCGGATAGTAGAACGGTGCTTTCGCGTTGTTTACGTCTTTTGGAATATCAATGAGAACAGGTCCCGGACGTCCGGTTGTCGCAATATGGAACGCCTCTTTGACGATGCGCGGTAAGTCTTCCACATTGCGGACAAAATAATTATGTTTTGTAATCGGAAGCGTAATCCCTGTAATATTCGCCTCCTGGAATGCGTCTGTTCCGATTAAGTGCTGGGCTACGTTTCCTGTGATACAGACCAGCGGCACTGAATCCATATGGGCTGTAGCAATTCCTGTCACAAGATTGGTCGCTCCCGGTCCGGAAGTGGCGATGACGACGCCCGGCTTCCCCGTTGCGCGTGCATATCCGTCGGCCGCGTGAATCGCTCCCTGTTCATGGCGCGTCAAGATATGTTTCAGATGACTCGAATAAAGCGAGTCGTAAATCGGCAGGACAGCGCCTCCCGGATATCCGAAAACATACTCTACACCTTCTAATAGCAGGCAACGTAGCAGCATGTCGGAACCCGACATTACCTCTCCCATTTCGATAGGCGGCAAAGAAGCTTTTCGATTATCAACCATCGCCGTATCTGTGCTCATGATTCTTCCTCCTTCTAAAAATTATCTCCCCATTGTTAAAATAGTCTAAAAATTTATACTGAACAGAGAACGGGTTTATGACCGCTCTGTCCGAGAATCAGAAAATAAGATGGAAAATAAAGAAAACCCTTTCATCCCCTGACTTTTATTCAATCAGTCTGGGGCGAAAGAGTTTCGCGGTACCACCCAAATTTCATTGCTGCCTTACGGTCAACAACCTCAGCGGGTTGACAGTGGCCAACCCTGGCACATAACGCGTGCCATACGGCCTATCCCTACTAAAGTCATCTCTTTCGGAATAGCAACTCAGGGGTGAGATATATATAGCGTTCTTGCCCGGCTTCCACCATCCCGGACTCTCTGAGAAGAAGAGGCCATATACGCGTCCCCGTCGACGTTATTGCTCATTTATTCACTCAATTTTTAATTCATAAAACTGTGTAATCATTTGTTATATTACATGCAATTATAGACAGGGATAGAACAAGTGTCAATACGAAAAGTTAAGAAACTTTATAAAAAAGGCATTTTGTTACACAGCTGATTCAACCGAATGTTCGGCTTTGAGTGCTGCAATCGTATCTTCAATACTTTGGTTTTTAGTACCGTTCAGAATGATATTCAACAAAATCGCCGCAAAACTTCCTGTTACAATTCCGCTTTCCATAATCAAGCGCAGTCCTCCCGGAAGCCCGGAAAATACATCCGGTGCAATGGATACACCCAGCCCTAATCCTACGGATGTAGCGATAATTAACATATTTTCTACCCGGCGAAAATCTACGGTAGACAATTGACGGACGCCGGAAGCCATTACCATACCGAACATCGGAATCATGGCACCGCCGAGTACCGGATTCGGAATCACCGTTGTCAGCGCCGCTACTTTCGGCAGAAGCCCAAGTCCCATGATAATGAAACAGGCCGCAACGACAACACGTCTTGTTTTAACGCCTGTAAGAGCCACCAGTCCCACGTTCTGCGAATACGTAGTATAAGGGAATGCCTGAAAAATACCTCCGACAACCTGAGCCATACCTTCCGCCCGCAGCCCGCGCTTAATATCCTTTCCGTCAATTTTTTTCTCGCATACATCGGCCAGTGCGAAGAAAACGCCGGTAGATTCAATCATGCTTACAATTCCTACAAGAACCATACTAATAATCGCGGTCAGATGGAACGTCGGCATGCCGAAACGGAACGGTTCAACCATATGGAACCAGCCGGCTTTGCCTACAGAAGAAAAATCAACAAGTCCCATGAAATAAGCAATCGTTGTACCGATTACCAGAGAAATCAGCACAGAAATTGATTTCCAGAATCCTGTAAAAAAGCGGTTCATCAAGATAATAGATAGCAGCGTAACAGCCGCCAGGAACAAATTTGTTGCGCTGGCATACCCCGGCGTATCCGGTTGACCTACGATATTGCCCATGGCCGCACCGATAAGCGAAGCACCGATAATAACAACGACCGAACCCGTCACGACCGGCGGGAAAAACTTCAGAATTTTGTCCATGAACTGGGATAAAATCATAACGATAACCCCGGCAGCAATAATGGCACCGTATATAGCTGTAATTCCCTGGGCATTTCCGATGGCGATCATCGGACCCACCGCCTGGAACGCACATCCCATCAAAATGGGAAGTTTAACGCCAAAATACTTTCCTCCGACAACTTGCAATAGAGACGCTACTCCGCACGTAAATAAATCGATAGAAATTAAGTATGCAATCTGTTCCGGCGTCATTCCGATAGCCGGGCCAACAATCAAGGGAACGACTACCGCACCCGCATACATGGCCAGCACGTGCTGAAAGCCGAGCGTTCCTAATTTCCAAAACCCTACTTTGTTTTGCACAAAAATTTCCTCCTAAATAGTAACCATCTTTCTCGTTTCGCTGCTTTATGCCTTAACGGATTCTTCGACAAATTGGACTTCCCCGTCCGAAAACGCCGCGATCCGGGCAAGCGACTCTACCTTAAATCCCTTTTCTCGCAGGCGCCGACCACCATCCTGGAATGCTTTCTCGATGACGATACCAATCCCTACAACTTCGCTGCCGGCCTGCTCTACCAGGTAGGCCAGTCCGGCAGCCGCTTCCCCGTTTGCCAGAAAATCATCGATAATAAGGACCTTCTCACCGGCACCGAGAAACTTCTTCAACACCGTCACTTCGTTCGTTTCGTTTTTTGTAAAGGAATGAACCTTCGTTACGTATGCTTCTTCATTCATCAGCGCCGATTTCTTTTTGCGGGCAAATACCACTTTGACATTCAATTTCAGCGCGGTGGTCAGCGCCGCTGCAATACCGGAAGATTCGATCGTCAGGATTTTCGTTACTCCTGCCTCTGCAAAACGGCGTGCAAACTCGTCGCCAATCTCCATCATGAGAACGGGATCGATCTGGTGGTTCAAGAATGAATCCACTTTTAGCACTTTATCTCCCAGTACATGCCCTTCTTCGCGAATTCTCTGTTTTAGCAATTCCATCTGTATCCTCCTTATGTGATAAAACGAAAAAATCCGGAAGCCGTCTGCCCATGATTACGAGCGAAAACGGTCCTCCGGATTGCAAAACCCTCCTGATCATCTAAACAGGTTACAGGCATTCTTTCCGCGAAAGTCGTCATTTTCACTCGTAGTCAGATTGTTTACGGCAATCTGGTAGAAACTTGCGGGCCATATTCCCGCGATTATACGAGTTTTTGTATTCGTTTTTACTGATGGTGTCATTATACCTAATCCGCCGCCAAAAATAAAGTTCGGATTTTTAAAAATCCGAACTTTATTTGAGCAATTTCATTTTATCGTTCGTCTTCATTCAATATTATTCGTCTCTGCACGGCGCAGTGCAAGTACGGACAGTGTACGCACCATCGCTCCCGTACCGCCGGCAGGGGATAAATCATCCGCCTTATCAGCCCAAGCCGTCCCTGCAATATCCAGATGAACCCACGGCGTGCCTTCAGCGAACTCTCCGACAAACAAACCGGCCGTGATTGTACCCGCGTTACGGCCGCCGGTGTTCTTAAGATCCGCAATCTTGCTCTTGATTTGTTCCATATACGGTTTATAGCCAGGGAGACGCCACAGCAACTCGCCCGCTTCACCGGCCGCTTCCATAACCTCTTCCATCAGCGCTTCGTCATTGGTCAATGCAGCGGTTGTGCAGGTACCAAGCGCCACCAGTGCGGCGCCTGTCAGCGTCGCTAAATCGATAAGATAATTTGCCCCTATTTTGCGCGCATAACTCATACCATCAGCCAGAATGAGGCGGCCTTCCGCATCAGTGTTGAGAATCTCAACCGTTTTGCCGCTCATTGTCGTAATCACATCGCCCGGCTTGAGCGCAGAGCCGCTTGGCATATTTTCCGTCGTTGGAATGACGGCAGCGATATTGACGGCCGGCTTCAGCGTACCGATGGCTTCGAGTGCACCCAGCACGGCGGCTGCCCCGCCCATATCACCTTTCATCTCATCCATACCCGGACCCGGCTTAATCGAGATGCCGCCGGAGTCAAACGTAATGCCTTTGCCGACAAACCCGATAACATCCTCCCACTTTTCTGTGCCCTGATATTTAATCGCGATAAGCTTCGGCGGCTCCACCGATCCCTGGCTAACGCCCAGCAGACCGCCCATACAGTATAATTCCATGTCTACCTTGTCGAGAATTTCCACTTCCATACCATGACGTTCGGCGATTTCTTTCGCTTTTTCGGATAGCACTGTCGGGGTTAAATAGTTACCCGGCATGTTAACCAGATCACGCGCCAGATTTGTGCCGCGCGCCAGTGCTTCAGCTACGCGGGCGCCCTCTTTGACCTCTTCGAGCGCATCGCTCTTGCAAAGAATCGCGAGCGCTTCAAGTTCCGGCTTCTCTTCCTTTTCTTTATGATATCCAGGAAAGCGGTAATTAGCGAGCAACGCACCTTCAAGCAACGCATGGGCCGCATCGTAATCGCCAAGTACTTTTGCTTCTTCATCAAGCGCGAATACAATATCCGTCAGCTTGGCTTTCAGCGCTTCTTTTACGGCGCGTGCACCGGTTTCTCGCAAGTCCTCAAACGAAAGTTCTTCCTTTCTGCCAAGACCGATCGTCATAATCCGGCGCGCCGGTACTTTGCCGAACGTATGTATAAACTGGACGCTCTTCTTTTTGCCGCTAATTTCTCCGTCTGCGAACAGCGCGGACAGCGCTCCGCCCATTTTCTCATCCGTTTCTTTCAGCAGTGCCGGAAGTGCGTTCTCACCTTCCCAAATTCCGACAATCAAGCATTTCGTCGTGCAATCCTGCAGTTTTCCGCTTTTCACTTCGATTTTCATCGCATCTGCACCTCCACTAAAATTTTATCAGCAAATAGGGGAAAAGAAAATGTAGGAAACATGCCCGATAAAGATTTTTCCTCTAAGAAAATGATTTATTCGTCTATTCGTTATACAATAAAGAAAGAGACCTTCTAAGAAAGGAAGAAGTTAATGTCCGCTCTGTTTTCTAATTTTCCGCTCTGGTCCGCTCTGCTTGCTATCGGCATCGCCCAGGGAGTCAAAGTGCCTATTACGTTTTTTGCATTGCGCAAATGGGACTGGAAGCTTGCATTCAGCACCGGAGGAATGCCGAGCTCCCACTCGGCGGCCGTCACCGCGCTTACGACTGCGGTAGGATTGGTCGAAGGCTTTGATTCCACCTATTTTGCCATCTCCGTTGTTTTCTCCATCATCATTATGTTCGACGCGGCCGGCATACGGCGTCATGCAGGTACGCATGCGGCCGTTCTTAATCTCCTGGTGGAAGACTTTAATCAACTGATTGACGAGTTGAAAACAATGCGTGTTAAACCGCGCCGGGAACGCGCCGAGAAGCTCAAGGAATTGCTGGGCCATCAGCCGAGTGAAGTGCTGGTGGGGGGCTGGCTCGGTATTATCCAATCCATCCTTCTGTACTATTTGCTTAAGCTATAATGCGCAGCGTGCATAATGAGAGGACAGGCCGCCTGACCTGTCCTCTTTTTTATTGCTATTATTGTTTTTTCGCTTCATTTTGAATCAATTGATTTAAACGGGCAAACGTTTCTTCGTTCATCTTGCCGTCTCCACGCTCGATCACATATACGTCGAGTTGCTTCTTGCCCCACTGTTTATATACGTCCTCTTTCTTGTCAAAATACAAGTCGATTTTATTTCCCTTAATCGCTGAACCGATATCCGCCACGACTCCATAGCCGTAACCCGGAATATAGAGAATGGTGCCCAGCGGAAACAAATCCAGATCGGCGGCGATTGTAGAGAAAGCACCTGCGGCACGCTTTGCTTTTACTCCCGAATATGTAATCCCGTACGCAGGATGCCCGACATCCTTTCCGGTGGATTCGGGACCGGGTGAATAGCCGGTTGCCACGACATTCACCTTCGGATATCGCGCTAATGTGGCCAGCGCTTCTACCGTTTCTCCGCTGGATGCCAGTGGAAACCGCGCTACTTTCTCTGGTTTTTCCACTTGCTTATCCTTTGGTTTTTCTGCGTGTGACACTGTCGTTCCCTGCATTTTAGCCTGCTTCGTCTCTGGAAAAGCCGCGGTTTTCTGCTGTGGTTCCTCCAGTAGAATATAGATGCCAAGCACGGTGCAGATAAGCGCAATGAGCAGATAGGTAAGAGAGCCTTTCACACTCTTTACAATAATGTCCATGTAAAATACTAGCCTCCTCTTCTACTCATCATCTCCCGCCCTTCCCGGACTTATACGTAGGAAGTACAAGAAATGAAAATAGAGAGAAGAGAAAATAAGACAAACTTTCTTATAAATGGAAAAAAGCTCCCTCGCCGGGGAGCTTTCAACATTCATCCATCAATCTAAAACATGCGGTAGCCTTTCATACGCAGTATCTTAATCGTCCAGCCGCTGGCAATGGCGCCCAGCAAACCGGAAGTTAACATTACATAGTCGACTACATGCGGAGTACGATGATTTATTACTAAATATATCAGCACGCCTGCCACAATACTCAAATACAGAAACGTCGGCATCCACGTGGTCTTAATCAGCATATTTAAAATAAATCCGATTCCGAAAAGGAGGACGATAAACAGCGGAATTCCAATAATAAATTGCGCGATATTCAATCATATCACCCCCATCCATATTTCTACATTTCAGTGTACTGGATTCGGACAAGGGGGTCAATCGCCCTGCTTATTTCGTCATTTTTTATTCTATTTTGTCCCTGCCGTCACTTCCGGTTCATGCACTTCTACGCTTCCCTGGCCACTACAGGAAGGGCATGTTGTCGAACCTCCGGTAATAAGTTGAAAGTACCCGTTGCCCTCGCAATATACGCACGTCTCTTGTGTATTTCTTTCACTCATAGTTATCCCTCCTGGAGTATATTTATCAAATATCTATATTTTCAAAATATTATATAATAATTTCTTCCCTGCTGTAAAGTAATCAAACCACCATGCCTGGTTAGCCGCAACCCCGATATGAAAA
>NZ_BJXX01000119.1 GCF_007991215.1 Aneurinibacillus danicus | reverse complement strand
TTATAAGATACCAAGCATTATTTACAGGGGTAGGCGAAAGTTGCTTTCCTTTCTCATCCAATACAAAAGCAAATTCTTTAGTCATTTCTGACTAGCCATCCTTTCGGAGAATTTTCCTTCTTGCCCAAATCAAGAGAGTGGACATGTGTTTTTGGCGTTTAGTTTCCATAACCTAGGCGAACTTTCTTCCTCAACACTCACAGAGCAACGGACTGAAGGTACATCCGAGGGTGTGACTTTACCATCTTCTCCTAATCTAGTTCATCATGCTGTTCTCCTTTCGAAAAACTACACTCACTAGGGCTAGAGAACACCAACCTGCATCGTAATAAACCTAGAGGTTACGGTTTGTTACAATATTTTGAAGCAGTTTGAAGTTCCTTCACACTCTTGTCTCATTATAACTATACCGCTTTTCCCTCTAAAGAAGAAGGGCAGCCAAAAATTAGCACATGAGATTTACGATCGTATCCATACAAATTTCCATGTTGAGTTAGACGCAAGGGTAAAGAATTGGTTGTGTTAAAAAACTCGCAGGCGCGGCCGCTCGTGCTTTTTCCTCGTTTATGATTATGAATGAAAGAAAAAAAGCGGGAGAACGAGGCATGCTGTCCTCCCGCCCGCTTCTTATTCTTTCATATACGTTTCCAGTGCTTTGCGCAGCTTGCCAAGCGCTCGCTGTTTCTGTTTCTTTACACGTTCATACGGAATGCCGATTATGGCGGCAACGTCTTTCAAAGAATGTCCATAGCGAATATGCAGCGTCAGACATCTCGCCTCCGCCTCGGTCAGATGTGTCATCCACGCCTGCCATACCGCCGCTTCGTCCGGCGGCCATGCGTTCGTATCTACAATCATATCCTGCCAATCGCCCTCCCCGTCTTCCCCGCAAGGCGCAGGGAACTGATGGCGGCTTTGCCAGCGATACTCCTTCGCATCCCAGTTCAACAGCGCACCGCGCACGATAAGATAGACATAGCTGGACAGGGAAGCTCCCCTCTTTGCATCATAAAACGCAAGCCTTCGCCAGCACGCGATGCGGGCCACCTGCCTCGCTTCATCCCGTAACCCGATGGGATAACGAGATACCATTCGTTCCAGCAGCCGTTCATACGTACTGAAAAACTCGACCCATTCGTTCTCTTCCATTGCTTCTCCTCACATTCGCGAGGACCGGTCCTGCATGTATTGCGCGCACTTTCATCATAGCCGCACCGGAGCATTCCTGCAGGAAGCCGGGAAGAGATAAGAGAGTCTTTGTAATTTTTTTCACATAAAAAACAACACGGTATCAGAAAATAGGCAGCATGAGATAGGGTGTATCAAACAATAGAGGTAAATTCAGAATGAAGGATGGAAGCGCAGCACATACTTGTTGAGGAGATGATTAGCATTGCGCAGCTGGCGGCTAACACGTTGACTCGAATATGGAATATCGAGTCTGTGACGATCTTTAAGAAAGAGTGTGCTGTCAGAACCGCTGTCTCGTTCGGTGTAGGTCAGAATGGAAGATTTGCGGGCAAATGCGGTACGGTGTGTTCGGTTGTCTGAGAGCTGATACAGAAACGGAACAAGTACCAGATTTTGATGCAATACAAGCGGTGCGAGCTTACGCTGGCCAAGCGTCCTGTAGGAGAATTTGCAGAGCTTCCGCCTGTCCATGCAGCATAAGTCGATTAAGCGGTTACAAAATTGGTTTGTTGTGCACTCGGCGTAGTAGGTTTGCTCACCGATACAAAGAATTGTGACATCACCAATGCCGGATAACTGTCCCGGATAGAAGAGATGGCCATCCTGCGCAAATCGTTCAACAGCAACTTCCTTGCTTATTAATTGGTGCATACTTGATTTTCTCCCCTTTTCATCAAAAATTAGGATAATTTGTATATATTTATATTATCCTATCACTTCCTGTAGAAAAAGGGGCTATCGATCGCAAGTTTCGCGGTTGTTCTACAAAACTATAAAATTCATACTAAAAACCCCCTCTTTTCAGAGGGGGATTATGACTGAACATTCATTCAATACAGCATATCTATTTCTATCCTATACTGCTGCCTGCTATTCAATGTAAACCGTTTTGCTTTCTGCATCCCAACGGGCTTTTGAACCTAACGCTTGCGCAACATGAGCAATTGGAAGCATCATTCGCTCATTCTTAATTTCAGGCGCTACATCTGTCGTAATATCCGTTCCATTCACTGTTATCTTTTTCACACCCATCTTAATCTGCACCACTTTGTTTCCCTTAAATAAAGAAACGGTTTGCGAGGCCTTATCCCATACAATATTATCCTCATTTATTCCCATCACTTCAGCCACATATCGCACCGGTAAGTATGTTCGGTCATTTTTGATATAAGGAGCTGCATCCATGGTTTTCTCTACATCACCAATTTTATATGTCGTGCTACCGATAACGAATGACCCGGTTAAATTCGTTTCTGATGGTGCCGGAGTAATTACATCCGCTACTTTGAAAGGTATGCCGCTTGTAATGTTAAATAACAGACTATTATATGGATGAGCTACTGCTGAGCCTGCAATCTTTGCTTCTAAAATCCCTTCTGGCACAGAACGGTCTACCGACAATTTAATATCAGAGATTTGAATTTTTGAAGGCTTTGTACTTTCCCCTTTAATATCTATTTTTAGACCTTCATACATGTCCGTTGGGGCCTTTGATAAATCTTTAGCTTGTATAACCTGAACCGAATCAATGAGTAAATCACCCTCAATCACCTTTATCTTTGGTGTACCTGTGAAAGTGACCCCCCTGGAGAAATAAACAAGAACATACCCTTGCTGTTTTCCAGCCACACCAAGATCAACGCTTTGCTTAACGGCTCCCTTTACGGTTTCAGCAAGAATAATATCCGGAATAGCCTGTCCTTGCAAGCCGATCTTTAGCTTTCCTTCCGCTAATGGTTTGGGTATGCCCGGTGGTATGGATTTAGCAATAACTACTTCTTGCTTTTCGATACCAGCCCCTTGGACGGTTGCTTCAATGTCGCCATAGACGCCTGTTTTAACTGCAAGGGCAGCTTCAAATACCAATTTGCGTTTACTGCTGGAAGGCGTGGTAGGGATAGCAAATGTGACTGTGTTTCTTTCAGCGTTTACAGTTCCGGTAACATCACTGCCAGAGTAATTAATTGAAGGACTGACAATAATCCCGGTTAACGGATTCACAGTTCCAGGGATTTTTACTGCGTCCGGTAATTCTACCTCTACTTCCCTTCCACCGATGAAAGCGCCCGGTGAAGTTTCTTCGATTGTCATCTTTACAACTTTTTTATCCTCAAACTTACTGGCGAGGATCTGGTTAACCTGCTCAACCTTAATGTTCGCTCCCCACTCCCGGTATTTCGCTATGACTACTTCCGCATCGCTTAATTCTGCACCTGAAATGGAAACCGTAACGTCTCCTGGCTGAGCGTCGCTCTTTGCCTTAATTCTTGGTGTGAAATATAAGAATCCGCGGGCATTATTTCCTGAAGGAATATTTAATGTAGCTGTTAGCGTGTTTCCGTCCATAATGACATTGGTAAGAGAAGCGCCTGCAAACCCACCGCTCCCTGTCATGGTAAGATTTTTCCACTCAAATTGAGAAGGAAGCTGGAACTTTACTGAAGAAGCGCCTCTTGCAACCTCGCCCGCCGCCACTTCTTCAATGCGGATAACCGCCCCGTCAGCTTCGGTTCCCCCAATGGATTCTATGGAGTCTACCATTGCAGTCGTCTTACCCGTGCTAATCACAGCGAATGTATAGTCCCCGCCAGAAATCGTGCTATCGATCGGCTCTACTCTTACTTTAAGCTCTCCCGAAGCGCCATTTACCTTTATATCAAGGGGAATCTGTATTTTGTCAGCTTTGTCATTATCGTTATTCACGACTGCACCTGACGGAGTAAGTTCCAGTATGCTATCTGTTTTAGTTACGATAGTAGCATTAGCAGGTATCGGATTATTCCACTTCACGCCCGATGGCAGCGTAACACGGAATGTATCACCTGTAGTAAAGTCGATATCATCTTCACTTACAAACAGAGTGGCTGTAGGGCTTCCAGCAGCATCATAATTAGAAGAAATGTTCAGGATACGATCTACATAATTGTTGCTGTTGGCTGAAGCGACAGACATCCAGGGCGCTACAGTCAGCGGTACAGCCAAAACGGTAATGGCACTTCCCTGTAGCACATGCAGTTTCCCTTTTCTTTTCATGTGTATCCCCCTTATTAAACTAGTAAACTCTATTTATGATAAAAAGAAAGCGCTAACAATTATTCTTAATCCCCTCCCTTCGTGTAAATCGTTTTAATAATTAGTATATTTGGATTATATATACAAAAGATGCTGTGGTCAATAAAAAATAACAGGTCTTTATGAATACAATATAACCCCCTGGAAAAGATAGTTTTTCAGGGGGTTATATTTACAACTTAATTTAATTACTTCCACTTGCCGTACCGGCTCCACCAGCAGCCACCCATGGTTTTTCATAGGCCAACTTCAGATTATCAAGCTGGATAAGCGTATCAAAGATCTGTTTTTCGTTATTCGCTACGGCCAGCTCTGCAGTGACCACATCGGCTTTAATCCCCACGCCTGCATCGTAACGTACTTTAGCCATTTTAAGTGTTTCCTCGGCTTTTTCTTTCTCTATCAGCAGCACCTTGTATTGATCTTCCAATTGCTTAATGGAATAGTAAATCGATCGCATTCCATCAGAAAGTTTTTGCTTCGTATCCTGCACTTTATTTGCCGCTGTACGGACATCAATTTCACTGGCTTTATACGGTGTAGTATTGCCTGCATTGTACGTATAAAGATCAACATCCAGCCGTTTTAGCTTTACCTGGTCTTCCGCCATGGCTACAGCATTGCTGTTGGAAACAATATATACAATATCATTCTCCAGTTCGGTCTCGTCTTTGTCAAACGGTTTGAACTGAGGTTCATCATTAAGCACAAAACGCGTCTCTTTCGAAGCACCGATCACGGAATTCAGCTTAAGATACGCATCTTCTACTGCTTTAGCAGCGGCAGCCTTCTGTTTTAAAGCCGATTCAAACTTCGCTTCCTCCTGACTTAATTCATAAAGGCTAATCGTTCCTTCAGCAGCCTTGTATGAAGCCAGTACCTTTTGCAGTTCAGCGTTTTTAGCTGAAGCATCAGCCAGTTTTTGTTGCTTTTGAGCTTTCAGCACGTTGTTATAAGCATTTTTTACTGAATAAATAATATTATCTTTTTCCAATTCGTACTGTCGCTTACTTATACCCCAGACTGCATCAGCCTGTGCAACTCCTTTGATTTTAGCACGATCTATGGCAGCTTGTGCCCCGTTACCTGTACCGGTAGGATAATATTCAATACTCGACCCCGCGCTTTGGCGCACTTCAAAAGCCCGATCAATTTCGTCTCCGGCATTTTTTAGCGGAATACTGGAGGCGAACGCTTTCTCAAGCGCTTGTTCATAGGTAAGCGTTTGACTTTGGACTACAGGAGCTTTATCCGCAGCGTATACAGGTACAGCCGACGGAAGCAATAAAGCAGTGGAAAGAACAAAAACAGGTAATTTCTTCATTATACTCATCTCCAAATAAAGAAGATTACAATATGAAAAAAGGAACTCCCGAACGGGAGCCCCTTCTTCATGTAGTTGTCAAGCTTACTTCGCAGCTTGGATTGTGATTTCGCTAGTTTCTTTGTTCCATTCGATGTTAGCGTTCAGAGCGTTAGCCAGGTAACGGATCGGAACCATTACACGGTTGTTTGTTTGAGCTTTGTTACGCCATACCGGAACGTCCATCGGAACTTTCGCGCCGTTTACAGTCAGGAACTTGTCGCCAACTTTACCGGAAACTACGCGGTCGCCTTTGAATACTGTGAACGTGCTAGTTTTGTCGTCCCAGATGATTTGATCATCGGATACGTTCAGCGCGTTAGCAGCGAAGCGAACCGGCAGGTAAGCACGATCCCAACCTACAAGCGGAGCTGCATCCATTTCGAGTTCTTTTCCGTCAACAGTATAAGTTTTGCTGTTGAGTTTGAATACGATATTAGAAGCAGTTGTGTCAGTCGGAGCCGGAGTTACAGTGGTAGCAATTGTTGCTTTAACTGCATCACTTTGATTGAATCTGCCAGCTTCAAGACCTGATTTGGAAGTATCGTCTGCATTCTCAACTACAGCGCTACCTTTAACTTTTACATCGATAGCACCTTCTGGAACAGTACGGTCAACTGTCAGTTTTACACCGCTAACTTTAATTTTGGAAGCTTTTGTGCTCTCAGATTTAACTGGGATAACAAGCACAGTATTATTTTCTGCACGTGTAATGCTATCAGTATCAAGTTGCAGATCCCCGTCAATAACTTCCACTTTCGGAACAGAACTGAAAGATACACCAGTTGGCAGAGTTAAGCGAATTTCTCCACGACCAGAGGTTGTTGTGATATCTACAGGTCCATAGTTTTTACCGGAAACTGCTGGGCTATAAGTAATGTCATCTTTGTTGAACTTTTCTGTTGTTTTCTCAATTGCGCCTTTTCCTGTTTCAGTGATTACAAAGTCAGGAGCATCTTGATCTTGAGCACCAATTTTCACTTTAGCTGGCTCTACGCTTTCAACTGTTACAGGCGCTTTTGCTTTTGCGATAACAACCTTTTGGTCTTCGATGCCAGAACCTTTTAAAGTTGCTTCGATGTCACCAGTTTTGTTACCTTGAATGCTTAATTGAAGTTTAAATTCGATTTTGCCTTTACTGGAAGTTAAAGTACTTCCAACTTGTGGCGTAATAATCACTTTGTTCTCTGAACCTTTTTTGATATCAAAATCTACACTGCTAAAGTTAGTTTTAGATGTTTCAGTGATACCAACAACTTTTACCCAACCTGGAAGTTCCATTGTCAAGTCGCGGTTGCTGATAAATGAACCTGCAACAGCTTCTTCAATAGTAATCTTTCCTGTTTTTGTATCAACATCATCTACTTTACCAGCGATCAGTTCATTTACTTTGTCAACTTTGAATGTTCCACCAAAGTCAGTGTATTTCGCGATAACAACATCTTGATCAGTGAACTCAGCACCAGAAATATTCACAGTTACATCCTGGAATTGTGCATCGCTATTCGCTTTGAAGGTCGGTTTGATGTAGATAGAACCGCGTTTCGCAGCATCTCCCCCACCATTAGGATTAACTGTTACTTTCAATGTACGGTTATCATCTTCTATTTCAACCTTTTTAATAGCGGAAGTTCCGAAGCCTCCACCTGATGTTACCTTGTCATATCCTGGCGTAGGGCTAGCACTATCATATTCCATATCACTAGACCATTCAAAGTTTGGTGAAAGTTTCACACGGAATGTTTGATCAGAAGTACGGCTTGAACCGAAGTCAACTGCACCAACAGCTGTTTCATCAATGCGAATAGTACCGCCTTCTACTTTTCCTTTACCAACTGACTTCACGTCGTCAACAACCGCATTTGTGCTGCCAGTACCTACAACAGCGAAAGTATAGGAACCAGAAGTGATTGTGCTATCAAGAGCTTCGATTTTCAACTTTTGCTCTCCAGCCTCAGCACCATCAAATTTCACATATAATGGGATAATGATTTTTTTACCAGTTGTTCCGTCAAGTGTTCCGTTGAAATTAGGAGTTACTTCAAGAACTTGGTCGCTAATTTTTGAAACTTTAGCGTTTGTAAAGTTAGTAGGAATTCCAACCTCGTCATCCCATTCAACACCAGAAGGGAGAACGATACGGAAAGTATCCTTACTAGTAATATCAGTATCATCTTGTTTAATTTCAAGGTCTGTTAAAGAAGTACTTTTGGCACCATCGTTGTTGTAATCAGACTCTACATTGATAATACTTTTAATAGTATTTGTGCTGTTTGCGCTAACTACGCCTGCGCCGAACGGAGCGGCTACAGAAGCGAGTAGTGCTGAAGTAGCAAGAACTTTAAGAGCTTTATTCTTGTTCACGTCTTTTCCTCCTAAGTTAGGATAATATTTTTTAACGGATATGTAACTACCTTTATAGTTTCAGCGTTCTTATAACCACAAAAGTAGCCTTCCATTGTGAAGGAACATAGTCCGCTTCCAGCTTGGTTGAGAGTATTGTCTATATATCTACGAGCTCCCTCTCCCATTTATGTACCTTCACCCCCTTTCGAGGGAGTCGAGCTCTTTTATATTTAATATTTATGTAACTTCTGAGTAGAGATAGGGCCTAGTGCTAATTTGCTAGGCAAATACACATTTGAAAGTATACAACAGTTTTTCGGCAGAGTAAATAGATTAATAGAAAATATTAACTGTTTTTCTTTTTCAAGAGTATTTATCCTTATTCATCCACTCATTCAATTAGACGAGATTTAATATAAAGAGTTGCGCTTATGCTTCAAAAAATTTTTCTTTTCTTCCCGTCTTGTTCGTTACATCTAATTAGACGACAGCACAAATAAAAAGTTGCACCTTAATCGCACATTTTACAAAATAATTTTTATGCTTCTCTTCTCTGTCTGAGCATCGCTACACTGGTACCCAAAAGAATCCAGAAGATAAAAGCAGTACCAATGATTGAGTCATTAAACAAGCCCTGCAATAAATAAGCAACTATCGCTACCAAAATGCTTGCGGAAAGCGCATCATTTTCTGTTTTAATGCGCTCTTTTAAAATACCTGCACCAGCTACAATATGTCGCACAACCAATATAAGAAACGCCAGCAAAGCAATGACACCCGATCCATATGCAATATTTAAGTACATATTATGCGGCTTATCTACAATTGTATTTGCGTCATTTATCCCTGAATTCTTATTTGGATCATCTTGCGGAAAATGGTATGCATATGTATCCATTCCGTAGCCTAATATAGGCCGCTGCTTGATTAAATTTAAAGTTTCTGACCAAATGTATGCACGTCCTGTACCTGCAGCCCACTGCTGCGGCGGAAGATTGAACTCCTGGAACGTTTCCTGGTTTTGAGTTTCCGCGTAGGCGGTATCTATCTTCAAAGGCGTATGCTGTTCATATAAATCTTTCCACCCAAATGCCGAAGCTGTTTTCTGGTCAATCCCATTCTGGGATTTTCCAACAAAGAAGCCTATACTCTCATCCCATACCTTCGGGTTATAACTATACATTCCAAAAAAGATAGCACTGAACAATGCAAAACAAGCAGCTAGAGTAAAAGCAGCCTGCTTTCTTTTGTCACTGGAAATAATTACCAATACAATGACAGGCAAAACAAAAACAAATGTAACAAATCCGCTGGTAGAAAGCGAAGCTAACAGCATAGCAAAAGCTACAGACGCAAGTAAAATATCTATGACTCGCTGTTTTTGCGATTCTATTAATACAGCTTTCGTTACAAACAAAGCAATAAGCATACCTGCAATCCCGCTGACATAGTTCGGATTGTTGATAGTGCTGTTAAAAAATGCGCCTGCTTGCTCTTTCACCCCACCTGGAAGTAAAATTCCGCGGAAGAACGCATTCTTTAATAAATCATAACCAAAAAAGTACATCAATCCTAAAAAAGCATTGACTAGCAAAAGCGGTATTAAAGCATTTATAATTGTTTTTACACTTTTTTCACTATAAAGAATATTAGCAGCTACAAAGAATAAAATAATATACCCCAGATATGTAATCATGCCTTCATGACGGTTATACTGCCCAAACATACTAATTGTTTTATAATCCGCAAATAGACTGGATGCAAGCAATACTACGAAAAGAACAGCGCTAGGAAGGTTAATATAGCTTTTTGGTATCTCGTAACCTTTAGCTATCATTTTATAGAGGAATAGACAGGAAACAATAATTGTTACAATGACAAGCCAAATAAACTTGTAATATGTAAAAACTTCCGCTTTCATGCCCGAATCCAGACTCGTTCCGGTGATGACCGGCGACTGGAATTCAAAAATTGCCGTTCTTGTAAGAAGAGGAATGACAACAATAGCAAACGCCAACATCCATATCAGCATCTTATCGACCGTTTTCTGCCCTTCCAGGTTTAACATCTGATCAATGTTCATATTTTTCTGTTTACTCATTTCCCTCTCCCTCTTATTGTTTAGCCTGAAGCTTGGCGTTAATATCGTTAAGCAAAGGAAGTGCCATTTCAGAAAGCTGCGGATCTGTATTTAACTTCCGCCCTTCTTCTAAATATTTTTTCGCTTTTGTATAATTCCCTAGTCTATATAGCACCTCACCATACTGAATTAAATAGCGCTGGTTGCGTACAAGAAAGGGGCGTTGTTTTTGCGCTTTTAAAAAATATTTATCCGCTTCTTCATATTTCTTTTCAGCCGCAAGGGATAGCCCATATCTCCACAGCAGCACATAACTATCTGGATAAGTCGACAGCAAGGCTTGATACGCCTTCCCAGCCTCAGCGAATTTCCCTTCTTTAGACTGCTGCTGAGCTCTCTGGTATGTCTCATAATCAGCCCGGTACTTCTCATCCTGTTTGTTCCCCAGCCATACACCTATAGGGATACAAACAACCGCCAATAGGGTCAAGCCATAGACAATCATATTTCGGCTTTTCCCGGACACGCTCTCTCCCATTGGAATAAATCTCCTTTCGCTAGCATTTTTATTACTTTTTATCTCTGCTCATCATTTCATTACCGCTGGCAATCTCCAGATTAAAATAGTTATACAGAGACTTTAAATCATCGTCTGATTTTATGCCTTCCGATGCCTCCCATTGAAACACGACACGCAATGTCTGAAGCAAAATTTTAATGTCGAGTGCAAGCGAGTAATTACGAACATACATTAAATCAAACCGCAGCTTATCTTCCACCGTTGTGCTGTATTTGGCCATAACCTGTGCCAGTCCGGTAATTCCAGGCTTTACAGACATCCTATATGTATAATCAGGGATGCTTTCGCAAAACTGCTCAATAAAAAATGCACGTTCAGGGCGTGGACCAACGAGACTCATGTCTCCTTTCAGCACATTAAACAACTGCGGAATTTCATCCAGCCTAGTCGCTCTAATAAACCGGCCAAGCGGTGTAATACGTGGATCATTATCCGTTGCAAGCGTAGGACCTGTCTTCTTCTCTGCATCATGCACCATGCTGCGGAATTTATAAATGAGATACTCCTTTCCGTTTCTTCCCATCCGTTCCTGCTTGAAAATAGCAGGGCCTTTGGATGTGAGAGGAATAAGGATAAAAAGGACAAGCATAATAGGGCTCAGAACGATAATCAAAAACGAGGAAACAATAACATCAAAGACACGTTTCAAAAAGAGTTGTGCAGCCGTAAGACCTGGAGGTTGAACAGACAAGACTAGCATGTCATCAATTTGCTGAGACTCGGCGTTTAGAATAAACAGTTCAAAAAGCTCAGGAACAATAAGCACTTCTTTTCCATAACGGGAGCAGTAGCTTAAAATCTCCGCTCTCTGTTCACGAGATAAAGACGGACTTAAAAGTACAACGTCTGCTTCCTGAATCGCCTCAACTGTTTGCTTCCAAAGATGTACCGGGACAAAATTTTGGATAATGAACCAGCCGGACGTATGCTGCATAAATTTGCGTGCGAATTGGAGCGCCTGTTCCAAGCTTTGATCTATAATAAGAACCTTTCTACGGCCATAACGTTGTTTGGCTATCCACCAGACACAAGAACGAAGAATTATGAATAAGGTTAATTGAATTAAAAACGATAGTACGATAACACTTCGCGGAAAAGAAAAGCCACGATACCAGAATGTTAATGCCATCGTAAACAAACTAAGCATTCCTATAGAAAGTACAATCGTGTAGATAAGGTGATATAGACTTTTTCTTCGCCAATTCGAGTAAAGATCGAACATATAAAAAATAATCAGAGCTACAAATGAGAGCCACGGCAAAACTTTGGTATAAGAAGACCAGTTATAAAGAGGAATTGTTTCGCCAAACTTCAAATAGAAAGCAGCGACAATACCTATATGCACAAGCAAAATATCAAACAGCGCAAACAGCACCTTGTATACTTTAATCATAAAATTCCTACTCATTTATTCGCCCCATTTGAAAACATAGTTCTTAACTATGCAAGAAATTTCGACAAAAAATTCCATACATAAGTAATAATAACCCAGGAGTTTTGGAATGTGTATAGAAAATTACGTTTTATACCATATTTAGTAATAACACAATACGTGAGATTACGTCTTCACTCCAGGTCTGTCTATGTGTATTACCGGTTATCATATACAAAAGACGTCGGGAAAATGTTTTTCGGCTCTCCAGAAAGCGGAACAGTGTTTTCTTTTTTTCTTTATCCAATTCTTCTCCATATAGCTTCATAAACTCCTGTGCCTGGCGAGTAATAAAGCCATACTCTCTTTTTTTTACATATCGCTTAAATCTCTTTATCCATCTACCTATTATAGTATGATCAGCTCCCACCGTATTTCCTCCATGCTGCCGGTATAGCATCCGACTTTCCTTGTCATATATTACTTTGCCAAAGGCTGCAATTACGAGATAAAACCACCAATCATGCATAATCACGTTTTTGTACTGAGGAACTTTTTCTAAAATTTTTTTTCGTGCCGCTTGATTCATTACAATCGTACAGCCGGTTGCAATATTTTGTATAATGGCATTTTCAAAGGAAGGACCCTTTTTACGAAGTGGGTACATACCGACATGTTCCAGTTTTTCATTTACTAATTCTACCCGTCCACAGTATAAACATGGAGTATCTTCAGGTATATGCTCGAGCTGACGCAGTGCAGCTTCAATTTTATCTCTTTTCCAATAATCATCCTGGTCGCAAAAGGCCACATAATCTGCCTGATCTGAAGCCTTACTTAACAATTCAAAGAAACTTGGAATGACTCCTTTATTGCTTCCCCATAGAACTTTTATATTTCCATGTCGCAGATAAGTTTTGAGAATAGTTTTTGTATTATCACTAGAGCCGTCATCTCTAATAAAGATATCAACAGAGGGATGCGTTTGCGCCAAAAGGCTATCGATTTGTTCCGCGATATACTTCTCTCCGTTATAAGAAGAAAGCAAAACCTGTACACTTTTCACCAATCTTTCACCTGCCCATCTACCATCATAACAAAAAAGACCGGATACGTTACTCCGGTCTTGCAAATTCTCTCATAAACTCCTGCAGCGCTTCTTGCCACGGACGTAAATCCTCCATCCCCTGTAAGCGGATCATCATGTGATCTAACACCGAGTATGCAGGACGCGGAGCGGGAAGCGGGTACTCACTTGTTGGAATTGGATTAACTTTCATATTCGTAAGCCCTGCTGCTGCAAAAATCGCACAGGCAAATTCATACCATGAACAACTTCCCGTATTCGAGGCATGGTAAGTGCCATATGCTTCAGTTTCCAATAACCGCATAAGAAACTTCGCTAAATCTACTGTATAAGTTGGACACCCAACCTGATCATGTACCACATTAATTTCGTTACGTGTCTCGGCCAGGCGAAGCATCGTTTTCACAAAATTATGCCCATATTTACCATACACCCACGAGGTACGCACAATAAAAAAGCGCGAGCAAAGCTGCCGCACAAACTGTTCGCCTGCCCATTTCGACTTCCCATACACACTTTGCGGATTTATCTCCGAGAATTCCGTGTACGGCACAGACGCCTGTCCATCAAAAACATAGTCTGTACTTATATGTATCAATTTTGCCTGATACTTCTCGGCTTCAACGGCCAGATTACGCGCTCCAAGCGCATTTACCTGGTAGGCATGTTTAACCTCCTGCTCCGCCAAATCGACCTTCGTATAAGCAGCCGTGTGAATGATGACATCCGGTTGGATATACTCCACCGTCTGTTTCACCTGTTCCTGATTTACGATATCCAGCTGCTCACGAGCATATGAATGCACTTCATATCCTTTTTCTGTAAGCAACCGCGTGACATCTGTTCCTAGCTGCCCCGTTCCTCCAGTCACAAGTATTTTCATTTGTGGACCTCTTCCAGTCTATTTTTATACTGTTGTTCGTAATACTTCTGGTAGTCACCGCTAATAATGCGCTCCCACCACTTCTGATTTTCCAAATACCACTGAATGGTTTTTACAATCCCGGTTTTAAATGTATACTTGGGTTCCCAGCCTAATTCTGTACGAATTTTCGTTGCATCAATTGCATAACGTCGGTCATGCCCTGGGCGGTCTTGCACAAAGCGGATTAAGTCTTCTGATTTACCTAACTCCTTCAAAATACGCTTAACGATCTCAATGTTTGTCCGCTCGTTATTGCCACCAACATTATAAACTTCTCCGGCCTTTCCTTTGTGAATAACCAAATCAATGGCTGCACAGTGATCTTCTACATACAGCCAGTCACGCACGTTTAGACCATCACCGTATACAGGAAGTTCTTTTCCTTTTAATGCATTAATAATCATCAATGGAATCAGCTTCTCCGGAAAATGATACGGCCCATAGTTATTCGAACAACGGGTAATATTTACAGGAAGGCCATACGTTTCATGATACGCCCGCACTAATAAATCAGCCCCAGCTTTACTAGCGGAATAGGGACTGTTTGGGGCAAGCGAAGTTTCCTCAGTAAAATAGCCCGTCTCCCCTAATGTTCCGTATACTTCATCAGTAGAAACCTGAACATATTTTTTTATATTATGTTTTTTCGCAACATCAAGTAATACCTGCGTTCCCATAATATTTGTTTTCACAAAAATATCAGGCTCGGTAATGCTGCGGTCAACATGTGATTCAGCCGCGAAGTTCACAATTACATCTACACCATCCGCTACTAGAGAATCTACTAGCTCCCGGTCTGTAATGTCTCCCTTCACAAACCGATAGTTTGGTTTCTCTTCTGACTTTTGCAGATTCTCTAAGTTTCCGGCATATGTAAGAGCGTCTAAATTGACGAACTGGTAGTCAGGATATTTTTCTACCATATAATTGACAAAGTTACTCCCGATAAAGCCAGCTCCACCGGTAATGAGTATTTTCATAAATTATCTGCTCCCTCTATATCATTCTACTCAAAATTCATCTCTGCTTTAGCCAATACAGGATGGCACTTATCCTTCTCTGATAAGATTGGCTGCGATGTCGGCCAATCAATACCTAATGCCGGATCATTCCATAGAATGCCGCGATCATGCTCAGGAAAGTAATATTCATCGACTTTATATGCAACCACTGTATTCGACACAAGTGTACAAAAACCGTGAGCGAAGCCTTTCGGAACAAGAAGTTGCCGTTTATTTTCTTCACTTAAAATAAAACCCTGCCACTTCCCAAAAGTAGGAGAACTTTTCCGAATATCAACGACAACATCATAAATAGCTCCTTGCAATACCCGTACAAGTTTCGTCTGAGCCTTTGGATTTAATTGATAGTGTAACCCACGAATCACCCCAACCTGGGCGGAAAGCGACTGGTTATCCTGCACAAAATCAAAATCAAGTCCCAACTCAATAAACACTTTCTTGTTATAGCTTTCCATAAAATAGCCACGCGCATCCCCAAACACGTTTGGCTCCAAAAGATACACGTCTTTAAACGACGTTTTGATTGCTTTCAACGTATCTCACTCCATTGTTATTGGTTCTTTATGGCGACTCGCTAGCGCAACTAAATATTGGCCATATTCATTTTTCATCAACGGCTCAGCAAGTGCAAGCAATTGCTCACGCGAAATGTATCCCATACGATATGCGATTTCTTCTAAACATGCGACTTTCAAACTCTGACGTTTTTCAATTGTTTCAATGAATTGTGATGCTTCCAAAAGCGATTCATGCGTTCCTGTGTCAAGCCAGGCAAAACCACGCCCGAGCAATTCGACATGCAGTTCTCCCAGTTCCAAGTACGCTTTGTTGACATCAGTGATTTCGAGTTCACCACGAGCAGAAGGTGTAATATTTTTCGCAATGTCTACTACTCTGTTGTCATAGAAATATAGGCCTGTCACTGCATAACTGGACTTCGGTTCTTCCGGTTTTTCTTCAATGGAAATAACCTTACCCTGTTCATTAAATTCAACAACACCAAATCGTTCCGGATCTTTAACATTGTAGCCAAATATGGTAGCACCCGATTTACGGTTGGCAGCCCGTTGTAAAAGTTCTGTAAAGCCATGCCCGTAGAAGATATTATCACCTAAGACAAGGGCAATATTGTCATCACCGATAAATTCTTCTCCGATGATAAATGCCTGAGCCAGTCCATCCGGAGAAGGCTGAACAGCGTAAGATAGAGAAATACCTAGTTCACTTCCGTTACCTAATAATTGCTCGAAACGAGGTGTGTCCTCTGGAGTCGAAATGATGAGGATGTCTTTGATTCCCGCGAGCATTAGCACGGATAGCGGATAATAAATCATCGGCTTGTCATAAACGGGTAACAGTTGTTTTGATACCGCTTTTGTCAGTGGATAGAGACGTGTACCACTTCCGCCAGATAAAATAATACCTTTCATAAAATAACTCTCCTTGTTTACTGAATACAATTAGCAAACCGTAGCAATAAGCCTCCAAAATAATGATATTTCATCTTCAAGTTTCAGATAACTTTTAGTAATAATCCTTCAAGTCTTGGATCAAAAATCAACTTTAATTCACTTTTCAGTAATTCAGCCACCTTGCTATCTTTATCTCTAGGGGAAACGTATATAAACTTGCAACCTTTCTTCTTTAATTCTTGAATGTTAGCCTTTATATTTTCACCATTTTCATCATAAGCAAACATCCAACCCAACTGCTCCGAATAATACAAGACCGGATACTCTTCCCATCTCAATAAACCAATTAAACTCCTTCCATCGTTTGAACTATACTGGGCTAATACTTTCTTTAGGTTTTCTCCCTCTTGGCGTTGCAATTTTGCATAAGTAGCGTCTCCAGTAAATCCATATGATTTATATAGAAATAAAAGCTGTGTAATTAAAAGCAATGGAATTAAAACTAAGATAAGGTCCTTTGTACCATTCCAAATATTAAGCTTTCCAATAACATATTTAATATCCTGAAATCCCAATCCGCAAATTAAAGAAACTATAGGTACTGTAGGTAAGAAATAATATATATGATTTACTAATATGTTATATCCTGAAACATGCTCAAATAATACAACACAAAATAGCCATACAATTAATTCAAAGTGACATTTAGAAACGCGAAATACTCCCAATAAAAACACTAAAAATCCAATAGGAGCAAAATACATAATCATATACTTAAAAAATAGTTCCCAAAAGTCAATATCCACATATTTACTACCTAAATTTTTGAACACTTTATCACTTAAGATATTTGAGACATACGGAGTATCTGCATATTTATTAACTAACCAATAGTATAAAAGAGTTAATAAAAACCCTAGTACACCTACTCCGATTAAAAGAATTCGATCTTTTAGTTTAAACTTACCCAAGTTAATAACCCAAAGATAAAAATATACAGGTAACATATAAGCGTTTGTTAACTTTACCAGCATTGATAAAGTTAAAGAAACAAAAAACAGAACGAGCCTACAATTATTAGGACTAGATAAATATCTTTTAAAAAGCAAAAAAGTAATGAGAAGAAAGAAAATAACCTCTGACTCTGGCATAAATGTACTTGAATACACTATATATTGACTAGAAAAACAAAAAATGGTCAGAGAAAATAAACATCCTATTTCCGTCAAATAATAACGAGAAATCTTATATATCGCCCAACAACTTCCTATATAAAATAACAATGATACAATTGGACCAAAACTTGTGTGTATGCCAAATATAGAATATAAAATCGCAACTAAAAGAGGCATTAATTGAAATTCTAGCCCTACTTTCATCGGTGGAACAGTATTAAAAGACTCTCCACGGTCTATTAAAGGCGTGAAAAATGTCATGGGATCCATATAAATGTTCCGAGCTATCGTAGCTACATCTAATTGTCTTAAAGAATGAACTGTCCCAATAACAACAGTTGAATCAAAATTCACTAATCTTGGAACTAAAGAAAGAAAGACTATCAACAAAGCTATAGTATAGACTTTATCCTTTTTTTTCATAACATCTTAACCTTTTCCTATTAATATAACCCCTATAATGATTACTAATAACCCTAGTACTTTGTAAAAAGTAACTGTCTCGTTAAAAAGAAAAATAGACATAATAAACACGAAAACATATCCTAGTGACACCATAGGGTAAGTATTACTTAGTTGACTTTGGGATATAACAACCATCCACAATAATGAACTTGATACAAAACAAACGAATCCCATTATAATAAATGGTGTAGAAAAAATAACATAAATTTTAGATAGTAGTTGATTTAATGAAACCCCCCCTACTTTAGTCATGCCCATTTTTAGAAGTATTTGCCCTAAAGAGCCTATAAATATTGATACAATAGCTAATGAGATACTTTTCACTCGCTAACCTCTCAAATATTATTTTTAATCTATCATGCATCACCAGTGTTGCATAAAAACTAAAGTAAAAAATAGATGAATAATTTAAATAGTTATTTTTAACCATTCGATAAAAAACGAAAATCCTAATTAAAAGGTTGCCTATTTGGCAAATTATTATATTTGCTACTTTCTTATCCAAAGCTAGGGAATCAAGCGCCTCCCCTGCTTCTTTTGTCGCCTACGTGACATTCGCTTGGGTCGATAATAAATAGGTTTCTACCATTTTTTTATACAGCTTCCACAAATAACTTCTCAAGAGTCGAAACAATTATAGTAATGTGAGTTCTGCTTTCGTCTCAATTTTGATAAGCAAATGAAGGCAGTAGTAAATCAAGGCGATGAGCACTTGATTCGCTACGTTTTTTTTCACTCGTACCATAAAACGTTTTAATTCTGGTATGCTACTTTAGCCATTAAAAAAACAGTTCAATCGCCCAACGAGAACGATACATATAGCTGATTTCTTCTGCTTCTAGATCAAAACGATTGGTCAGAATCCAAAGTACATTGCCCTTTGTATCTACTGTTTTAATCAAACGTAGATCATTGTCCATTCGTTTCTGTGGTGTGCCTACCAATACCATCTCGTCCGAAAAAACAGAGTTGTTTTCTGGTAAATGAAAAGAGTAGACCATTCGTGTGACTGCATTTTTATTTAGACGAGTCACGAAGAAAATGCCATAATCTGATCAAACACATAAGTCACATCCGTTTCATTAATCAACACATCTATCCAGGTACAATTGCTTGCTTTTGCTTCCGTTACGATAACTTTTTCAGGAAAAACGTCTTGCTCGTTTTGGTAAACAAGACGAAGGTGAATTTTGACTCCTGATTTTGTTTTACGGAACGTTGCCCATTTGTATTTGGTTAAACAGAGTGAAATCGTAGAAGAATCGATGATTTTCATGTCTTGTTTCCATATACAAGGTATACTATGTATGTGGGCGAATTTGGCAAACCAGATCCATAAACAGTGTGGCAAAGATAACGGAATCGACTTGATTATATTTACGTGAAAATTACAAAGCCCCAAGGTAAAACAAGAATCTTTTGAAAACCTCCATTCAGCGCATCTGCGGTGATATCGCGAAGCCCATTTCTCGATTCCAGTTGGGCGTGAAGAAAAAAGCAAAAGATAGGCGCTTGTCATCAGCTTTTTCACATATTTGTCCTGCCCGCTTTCCTGAATCTGTCGGCAAAATTTTTCTCAACCAATCGGTGCAACCCATTTACCAAATGACGAAAATAGTATATTCTTGTCCATAGCTTATTTCTTTTACGTTGGATTTGGACAAAAACCTCTTGCACTTTCCAGTGAGTGTAAAGGATTTTTTACGGATAAATACCGGAAATTATTCTCTAAAATTTAATGCAACGCTAGTGATCATAAATTTAATAATTACTTTCTATTCGCACCCTCTCTATAACTCTTTTGTTTCTTTCGATTATATCTCTACTTTTGGAGATTAAATTTATGTAGCGCTTGATTGTTTTAACAATTTTCATCTTGCTTTTCCCTTCTTTTTTATCGTAGCGTAAAATCAGCCCTACTTCACCGATATTAGCCCCTATTAAATTTAGTTTAATTAAAATTTCAGCCATACATACAAATCCGGTTTCTTCTACAAATTTATTATTAAATATTGCATATGCTTTTTTGATTATGGACGCAGAATAAGCTCTATAACCGCAAGTATAATCGCGTACACCAGATATTTTGAAAAAAATCTTAAGAGTAACACTAGCGCCCATACTTAAGATTTTCCTATGCAAAGATAAGCCGATTTCTTCTCCTCCCTCTATAAATTAAAGTTTTTCTTACAAATACTCACGTATTCTCATGATATCTTGATTTTTATAAACAAAGCTTCAGTAAGACTTTTGAATAGATTAAAAATATTGGAAGTGGGGGGCGTAGCCCATTAGAGACCTATGGCCTGTTTGTTAAAATATGGTTGCACATTGGATCTCCACACGGCTCATGGCGGTGTACCCTCCCATGTCTCTCAGGATCTGCTGTCCCTACTTTCCTTCGTTCAACCTGTCCATGAGGTGGAGGCCAGAGATGCTCCTTTTCAGGGTCAATGCCCGCATGGTGAAAATAATTCTGGCTTCTCCGTGCTTCGTTTTTTATCAAGATATCAAGTAAGAACGTATACCAAGAAAGAAACGACTGAAAGATTTATGCAGCGAAAAAAGAAAGTCCTTGGCTGCATAAAGGCGTAGCTTTCATCATCTTGTTCACATCAAAATCCACTTGTTTACGAGCCAGCACAAACATAATCCGAAGAAGACGACAACAAAGGGCAATCAATGACTGCTGCTTGCGAAGCGGATTCTGCTGTCGGGTCGTATAATACACATGAAGTGCCTGAAATGCCGGATTTTTGGCGACCAGAGGTCGGATCACCCTGTACAGAAGTGCACGAAGTCGTGGACGTCCTCGTTTCGTAATCCGTGTTTTCCCTCTGTGCTTTCCTGAGCGATTTTCTTTAAGGTTCAGACCCGCCAGCTTTTGAAGTTGACGGGGGTGCTGGTATCGGGATAAGTCACCGACCTCTGCGAAAAAGCTGGCAACCGTGATGATTCCCATGCCTGGAATCGTCAGAATATGCGCTACACCGGGAATGTCGTTTAGGAAATCTTCGATTTCCTTCATCACTTGTTCAAGCTGTTGCTGCATTACTTCGTAAGTTGTAAGCAGTGTTCGCAGTTCTAATCTCGCCATTTTTGTGCCTTCACGCAGGCCAACAGACTGTCTCGCCTGTTCTACAAGTTCATGAGCTCGTTTTGGCCGTAGTCCTCTCTTGATGATTTCCTTCCATGTGGTCAAAATGCCAGACACACCTGCTTGAAGGATATCTTGAGGCAGTGGAAAGCGTTTGAGCGTTTCTAATGCCGCTTTGCCTTCCCAGCTTGTAAACACCGTTAAGAATTCCGGAAAATAGCGATCTAACCAGTTGTGTACCTTGGCTTGCGTGCGTTGAAGCTCGCTTGCGAGGTGGTCTCGTATTTTCACAGCTTCCCGCAGTTCAGCGTATACGCCGGTCGGGAAATAAGGGGCAGAGTACCGTCCATCTTTGACGAGCTGTGCAATCACGCGTGCATCTTTTGGATCATTTTTGGTCGGTGAATTATCATCCAGCTCTTTTGACTTTTTTACATGCATGGGATTGACGACCACAACCGGAACTCCGCGACTTCGTAAGAAAGCCGCTAAGGTCATCCAGTAATGTCCTGTTGGTTCCATTCCTACAATGACCTCTGTTTTTTCGTGTTCTGTCATTAAGCTTTTCATCCAGTGACAAAATGCATCAAATCCCTGGCGTGTGTTTGAAAAGGAAAAAGCTTTTCCGTACATAAGCCCACGGTCATTTTGTGCGCGTGCTACATGTTTGTGCTTCGCGATATCTACGCCTACAATCAAGGTGGATTCTGTAATTTGAGAAATGCGTTGGTTTTGTGTATAATTCATGGTGAGTACCTCCTCTGTTATTTAAGGGTCGCCTGCAGGTCGACACCTCGTATGTTAACAGGAGGTACTTTTTTTATCCAATCGTATTTTCATTCATTACAGGAATGCTCCTTTAGCATAACGAGAAGCTATTACAACATCTAATTTTTCTGTTTTTATCTTTTGTACCATACTTTCTATTAAAGCTGGATCATGGGTATTGTCAGCATCTAAGGCAATAACAACATCTTCACTCGAAGAAACTTTAGCTGTATATTCTAGACCATTTCTCATAGCAACCCCTAAACCTTGATTAGTACCATGGTCTATAATATGAATTGGCATTGTCTTAGCATAATGCTTAGCAACAGATAGCGTATTATCCTTACTACCGTCATTTACAATAACTACTTCATAAGTGAAGTTTGATTCATTAAATAGTCCCTTAATCCTTTCCAACAAAAGTGGTAAAGCTTTCTCTTCATTAAAGCACGGAAGCAAAATAAAATTCTTCATACCCCAGTCCCCCATATATTTATGAATTAAATTTATCAAAAATACTTCTTGCTGTAAGAATAGGTTTATCTCTAGATGGTATTGCAAAATCAAAATAAATATCCAATATTATGAATTAGAACGCAGATTTGAAAGTGAAATTCGTAACAATTTTTTTCACACTAGTGAGGTTTTTCAAGCCCTAGATTATTTTTAAGGCAACATGCTCAATTGCTGTCTGTCATATAAACTACTTTGCAGAACAGGACTGTCAACGAACACAAAATTTAACTTTTTTAATTATCAAATCGCTCAACACTTGTTTGCGAAGGCATAAAAGAACATTAAAGGATGTAGTTCATCGGAAAGTTCGGCAATACAACGCCAATCAAGGATAACATTAAAAAACTCAACAAGCTTCCATTAAAGAAGGAATCCCAAGACACTTCTTAAAAAAGAAGCTTTTTATCATGGTTCAGTGTAAAATCTCTAGTCTCCCTAAATTATAATAAGGAGGTTCATGTACATTTTTGAACCTCTCCTGGCTAAAGCCATGAGATTCCTGCGCTATCACTTCCAATAAAGTGAGAATTAGCAGGCTCTACGAATAGTTCCTGCCCCGAAAAAGTAAGATACGTGTACGCCTAACTCGACTCTCTCACCTACTGCTTAGTTTTCGTTTTTCAGCGAAAGAGGGCGAACGAAGGTTGAGTGTTTTACGGTATAGACCGCTTCCTACACCAACCTCATACATTCAGTTTTCAATAAGCAATCTGCACAAGCTACCTAATTATAGCATAATATCGGACAACTTAGATAACTAAAGCTATCTCTTGCCCGAGCGTTCTTTCATCTCATGTTTAAAAACGCGAGCGTTCAGAACGCATTTCATAAAGTCAATGTAAGCAAAAAAATGGCAAATGAGCATCCACCTCGTTAAGAATAGGGTTTGCAGTTACTCGCCATTCTTGCCAAACGAACGGATTTTTTATTCTCAATATTCAATGAGTATGCGTTTTGCAACATTATCAAATACTACAGAATTGAGTACTTATTGTTTAATCGAGAAATCTTCTCTATCAAGAGTTAAATTCGGATTATAAAAAGGATCCTTCGATAACAAGCTTCCCCAGCAATTTTGCAAACGAACACATTCAGAAAGAAACCTCTCTTGTTTCTCAGTTGTATCTTCAAATCCTCGGCTTTTTGATTCATGATGGTATAAGTGAACATGCATCAACGCAACATTATAATAGCCTTTTTCGTAAAGCTTTAAACAAAAGTCTACGTCATTTAAAGCAATCTCAAAGCTTTCTGTAAATCCACCTACCAATTCAAATAATTCTTTTCTAACCATTAAACATGCACCTGTTACCGCAGCATAATTAGATGCTACAACTAAGCGCGAAAAATAACCTAGATCATCTTTTTCAAAATGCTTATGACCATGGCCTGCAATCCCATTGATACCTAATATAATACCAGCATGTTGAATTGTATTATCAGGATATAATAGTTTTGCACCTACAGCCCCTGTCTTTGTTCGCAAAGCATAGCCAGCCATCTCTTCTAACCAATTTCCAGTAATAACCTCAATATCATTGTTTAATAAGACAATCAAATCTCCCTTTGCAAACTTAACAGCCTCGTTATTTAACTTAGCATAATTAAAAGGGGTATCCATCCGAATAATTGAAACCAGATGATCTTTTCTTTTTTCCCACTTACTAAAAACATCAAAAGTTTTTTGCTCTATACTTCCATTATCAACAACAATAACTTCATAATTTCTATACGTTGTCTTTTGAAAAATGGATGATAGACAAGTATCAAGAAGTTCAGCTTTATCACGAGTCAAAATAATTATTGAAATAAGAGGTTGCGCTACTACATCATAATGAATACAATATCTTCCTGATAACCCTTCTATCTCTTCTACTCTTCCTTTTTCTCCCCTCCTTTGCAGTGCCTCTTCCAAGGCTCTTAATGCTGCTTTGTTAGTATATTTCTTAGCCTTAGCACTCAATGAAGTAGATTGTTTAATAGCTCTCCAGTGATATAAAACCTTAGGTATATGAAAAACATTTTCTGTTTCTTCTGTAAGTCGTAAAACCAAATCGTAGTCTTGGGCACCTTCAAAACCAATCCGAAACCCACCAATCTTACGAATTAAACTGGTTCGATATACACCTAGATGGCAGGTATACATTTGTGATAACAGTAAGTCGGGTGACCAATCCGGCTTAAAATAAGGGGCAAAACGATTGCCCCTCTCATCTATTTTGTCTTCATCACTATAAATCATATCGGCATCTGGATATTTATTAAGCAATTTTGCGTTTTCATATAAAGCATCAATGCTAAGTTCATCATCATGGTCTAAACATGCTATAAACTCCCCATTTGCTATAGACAATGCCGAATTAGACGCTCGAGAAATATGCTGGTTTTCCTCGTGGCAAATAACTTTAATGCGAGCATCTTTTTTACGATAAAAATCTAACAGGCTATTTATATATTCTTTATCTGATCCATCATTGCAAATACACAACTCCCAATAGGGATAAAGTTGGTTTATTACAGACTTAATACACTTCTCTAACCATTTTTTCTCTGTATTGTAAACTGGAAGGATAATTGAGAATAGCGGCTTGTATGGCATATTCTCTATCTCTTTTTCTATCTCCAATTTTCTCTCTAACGAAAGAGCATTATTTTTTATCCATTTAGCATAAGCAAATCTGTTGTAAAACTTTCGCTTAACTTTTTCTATAGATAAATATACTCCTAAATTCTTTAGAGACCAAAGTCCTTTAATTAGCAAATGTCTCACGGTAAAATACCAACTTTCGATTTGTTAATTAACTTCTTTAACATCCACTTTCGTAAATATTTCTTCTAATATATCAATGGTAGGCTCCCATCTCCATTGAGAGGCGGTATTTTCACCATTTATAATCAAAGCATCTCGAAGTTCCTTATTCTCAATTAATTCTTTTACAGCTTTATGTGCTCCCTCTATATCTCCTTGTTTTACAACTAAAGCGTTGTAGTTATGTTTGATATATTCGTCATAACCAGTAACTTCTCCTACGACACATACCCCTCCACATGCCATCATTTCAAGAGGTGGTCCAAAAAAACCTTCTACACGACTCATCTTTAAAAGAATGTCGCAACTAGAATAGATGTTTTTCATCTTATTCATTGGAACTTTCTCAAAAAACTGATCGCATTTCCATTCTGGTTTGGGTTTTCCAGCGGAACTTACACACCAAACTTCACAATCTAAACCTTGTACCGCCTCAAACGCATCCTTCATACCTTTAAAAGGGATATCGATAGGGCCTTCCAGCAAAACTCTTAACTTATCTCCTTTAGGTATTAATGGTTCTGCCTTATGAATAATCTCTTCATCTAGCCCATTAGGAACATAGTACGCATTCTGATTAAAATTCTCTTTCAACCAACGCTGTATCCACTTTGCTTCGGTCATATATTCGTAATTAAACTTGTAAGAATTCCAGGCTAATTGATATTCCTTAGATTCCTTTGGATGGAAGCGACTTTCATCAGATTGAACAAAATAAATTTTTCTTTTGGCGGGTATTCTTTCTATTGTATATGCTGTGCTCCACCCAGTAGCTACTACAATATCTAAGTTATCTGGAACTTCTTCTAAAGAAATAATTTGAACTTGTTGATTAGGAAACCAATCTATTGATTTTTTTTCATCTTCAGTAATTAAAGTAACGTCATAACCACGTTTAAGAAGACGATTAACATGTTGACAAATAACTGCTATACCACCTGAAATCCCACATCCTGGAATAACATATGCAATCTTTGGCTTTAATTTAGGGATTATTACGTGCTCTTCCAGCATTAGGTTATACCAATGCCTATCCTCTTCTTTATACTTAAGCTCCAAATTATTACCATGAAGTCTTAAGTTTGTTAAGATTTTGGGTATAGCTTTAAATTTATATTTTTTATATGCCATACGCAGCCAGAGTTCATGATCCTCACGATATTTCATTGTAGTCTTGAGACCACCAACTTCTCTCAGCGCTTCAACCTTAGCCATAACCGTACTCTGACACGGCACACAAATTTCCTTAAGCATTTCATAATCACAGTCAGGACTAAATATTTCTTGCTTGTCCTTTATATCAATATCTCGGGTACCATCTATTAGAGCACGCCAACCTCCGTATACAACATCAACTTTATATTTTTCAATATAATTTAATGAGAGTGCAAGTCTATCTAGATCAGCAATATCATCACTATCTTGAAATGCTAAATATTTCCCCCTAGCCTCTTTAATAGCCTTATTCCTTCCTCTAACTGCATTGCCGCTATTATTAAGGAATTTAAAAATCCTGACTTTAGGATGATTTCTATAGGAATCTACTATTTTTAATGTTTCTTCAGGTGAGCCATCACAAACCAGAAGCAGTTCAAAATCTTGAAACGATTGGTTAAGTATAGATTCGATACTCTCAACCAACACATCTGTTCGATCATATATTGGAATAACTACAGAGATTAAAGGTTCACTAGAGGCTTTGAGTATGTCTACATCACGTAAAATCTTATTCTCAGGTTTAGAGATTTTAAATAATTTACGAAAAACTAATGAAGGATTATTTATTGCTTTAGTAAATAAATGTTTTATACGTCGATATTTACTGACAGCCTTCCATGCTTTCGAAGTATAGATTAGTTTTAATTCATTTTCTTTGCTTTCATTTAATTCCAATAAGTACTTTAAATTCTCTTCTTTTTGCTCGTTTAATTCCAATAGATATTTTAAGTTTCTTTCTTTTTTCTCGGTTTCTTTTAAGTAAAAGTTTACTTGCTTCTGGTATTTACTTGCTTCTGCCTCTTTTTCTTGATGAATGTCTTTTAATCTCAGCTTCAAATCTTCGGTTTCCTCATAAACTTTACACAATAAGTTTTCTTTTTCCTTTATAATTTCTTTAAGATAGTTTACGTTTAACTCCTTCTGATCCATTTCTCTATTTAAATTTTTATAAATATTATTTAACTGAATAGAAAAATCGTAAAAACCAATAATAGATTTATCACCTTGCTCGTTTATCGCCTCTTTATATAGACATAATAACTCTTCTGAGATCACATTAATATCGTGATATTTTTGTATAATAGCTAAATTCTCTTTAGTTATTTCACTACTATAATTTTGTAACTCTTCTATAAAGGAATATTCATCATACTTAATACTATTCGTTCTCCCAGAGAAGTTTTTCTTCCGAAGTTCTGTATAATTAAACGGGGTTACAATTCCGTCCCCCCCGTTATAATCATATACAAAAGCCACTCTCTGACAAGCCATAGCTTCTAATATTCCTCTTCCCAAAGAAACTACTATATCGGCATCATTAATTTTTTTCTCAACTTGCCATTCAACTTTTTCAGATTGTCCTATCACTTCTAAATCTAAGTCTAATTTTTTACAGGCAGATGAAATTGTATTTATGACTTCATCAGTAAAGCGATTTGATAGCAATAGAATTTTTTCTGGCGCTTTATTAATTAACTTAACAGAAGTGAATCTTTCTAATTCTATTCCGTTACGGATAATCTCAATTTTAGAAGGATCAATATCATATCTGGAAATCAAGCTTTCTTTAATTTCCTCACTTATAGCCACATAACGATAGATGTTGGGTAAAAAAAGCGGTTGTTCTTGCCATGGAAGAACACCATGGCAAACATACACCATAGGCTTGTTGTAAAAACGGGTATAAGCGATAATTGCTTCCATTCTATGTTGAGCATGAATGATATCGAGGTCGTAAGGAATTTCATCGATTTTATCAGTTACAAAAGCACCTATTTCCAACAATTTTTTTGCTAATTTCCCTAACTTGGTTGAAAAGCAAAATACTTCATGCCCTTTTAAGAGTAAGCTTTTGGCTAAAGTATATGTATAGGTCCCTGTACCGCTATAGCTTTGTAAGTCATTAACTGTAAGCAATATTTTCATCTTTCTCTTCCCCTTCATTTTCCGAAAACCCACCGTGAATAATCACTGCGTTCGAGAAAAGTTCTTTACCCCACTGATAAAGCGGAGTACCAAAATCAGAAATTGTATGGATAGCCTTCCCTTTTCGTTTCTCCCATTTTTCACCGTAAGGGATATACGGAAAATGTTTGATATAGTAGTTGCATGTTTCTTCCCAATGTTGAATCGAGAGTGCCTTTCCGTAATGCTGACATTTAAATAAAGTTTTAACTTTTGAGCTTTTAGGATATATAGGCTCTCTCGAATCATCCCCTAAAAAAGTAATTCCTTCCTCATTCGCTCTCCAGAGCATGATAATATCTCTTCTTTCAGGTCCAAAATATTTTCTTAAATTTAAAAGAGGCTGTCCTTTTTTGTAGGGAGCGTGATCATTAGGAGTTAAATATGCATCAAATAGTGAAATACGAACTAACGATACTTCTTTGCTGCTCTCAGAACAGACAAATTCTCTTATATTTCCCATATATCTTTCATCAGCATCAGCACAAAAAATCCATTCTGGATTGAATTGCTTTGCTAACTTTAACAATTGTAGCCGATCTGAGGTTTCACACTTAATTCTTTCTTCTGGTTTTTGTTTCCATTTGAAATTTTTTATAATACAAATCACTTTTGGATGCTTACTTAGTAAGTCAAATGTTCTGTCAGTACTTGCATCATCATAGCAAATAATTGCATCGCTAAATTTCGCTAGATGATTTAAAGTATCTTCAATTATCAACTCTTCATTTCTTACTCGCAAAATGCAAAATATTTTTCTTGTCTGTGGAATTCTTGTTTTGTAAGTATATATTCTTTTTTTATCAAACACTTTATAAAAAAGGCTTAATACTCCCATAAGTGCTTACTCCTAAAAAAACCATCCGCAATCGGGATACCGTGTTTATTTTTTTTGCTTTCAACCAGAAATGTTGCTACATATTCAGCTTTGTCATATGAAAACATTGCTAGTTCATCGGAAATAGATACGGTAATGTAGTATCTCCCTCTGGTAAAATCATTTTCAGGAATAACAAGTGTAAATTTGGAATAAGTTTTATCAAAATAGATATCATCTCGAACCGTATTAAATAATGTAACTATATTTCCTTTAGAATCGTAAATAATAATTCCGACACCATACTCAGTTATTTCTTTATAAAAATCTAACTCAACGGAGATTTTTATAGGTTCATCAATTAAATAATATTGCTTATCTAGTGTTACATTTTTTATTGATATTGTTTTTTCTTGAGCAGAACTATTACTTATCGTATTAACTTTTATCTTCTCCTCCTTAGTAATAGAGTCTTGATATGCCGAACAAACTAAATCTGCTTGACCATCCATTTGAACACTACCCTCACTAATCCAAATGGCTCGATCGCAGAAGTTTCTTACGCTAGTTAGGGAATGGGTTACAAACAGAATAGACTTTCCTAAATCTCTGAAACGCTTCATTTTTGTAAAGGACTTTTCTTGGAATTGCATGTCTCCTACAGATAACGCTTCATCTACAATCAATATATCTGGTTCAATATTTATTGCTACGGAAAATGCCAACCTAGCAAACATCCCGCTTGAATATGTTTTTACAGGCTGATATACAAAATTCCCGATATCAGCAAACGACAAAATATCATCTAGCCGTTTATCCATTTCTTGTTTTGTAAATCCCATAATAGTTCCATTTAAATAGATATTCTCAATCCCTGTTAATTCAGGATTAAAACCTGCACCAAGTTCAAGCAAAGCTGAAATTTTCCCATTTATCTGGACTTCTCCAAAAGTCGGTGTTAAAACACCAGTAATGATTTTAAGAAGAGTTGATTTTCCAGAACCATTCTTGCCAATGATACCAACCGTTTCCCCCCTTTTAATATCAAAAGACACGCCTTTAAGCGCATAAAAATCTTTGTGATAAATTTTACGAAGTGGGTGAAGAGATTCTTTCAAGCGATCTACCGGTTTATCATATATCTTATATGCTTTTTTCAGATTTTCTACTCGAATCGCAATGTTGTCATTAGACATACAACAACGCTCCTTTTACAATACATCAGCAAAATGCGGACGAAGCTTTTTAAAAACAAAAATACCTATAATAAACAACCCAAACGTAACAGACCAATAATACGCTGTTAGTTTATAATGATGCCAAAACCAAATATGGTGGATAAACGTATCCCTATATCCCTCAACAATGTAGTACATAGGATTTAACTTCATTAAAAAATGATACTTTTCCGGAACAATTTTCATAGAGTAAAAAATCGGAGTAAGCCAAAAACCGAACTGTAATATCATTGCAATGATCTGACCCACATCTTTTAAAAAGATAATAAGAGAAGATGTAATCCAAGAAATTCCTAGTACTAGCATCATCATCGCAAATGAATAATACAGCACCTGCAAACTATATACGTTCGGATAATATCCATAAATAGCAAACATCAAAAACAATACACATATAAAAAATGAATGAACAAATAATCCAGACGTAATTTTTACGAAGGGCAAAATGCTGACACGAAACACTACTTTTTTGACAAGATAACTGTTTTCAATAATAGACGTAGTAGCACTATTTAGCCCATCAGAGAAAAAAAACCATGGTACCATTCCACAAATTAGCCACAAAATAAATGGAAAATTATCGACAGGCATTGACTTAAATCCAACTTGAAATACAAACCAAAAAATCAAAACCATAATGGTTGGCTGTATAAAAGCCCAAACAATACCGAGATAAGAACCCAAATATCTAGATCGAAAATCCTTTTTTGCTAGCTCCAGAATCAGGTTTCGACTCTGAAATAGTGATTTAATAAAAGATGATAGCTGTCCCATTTATATGCTAAACCTCGCCTTTCTCTCCCCACACAATCAGTGCTTTTTCTTGTTCAAACTTCTCTCGCAAACTCTTAAACTCTTCCCTACTCAGCACCAGCGTTCGAATCTTCCTATGGATTAGTTCTTCCACTTTCTCTACTAATCCCTGCAAGTACGCCTTATCAATCCCACCAACAATAACAAGGTCAATAATTCCGGAATCAATGCCTCTCGCATAGTCACCCGTAATAAGCGCGAGTTCCACGTTCCCCAGCTTCCAGATAACCTCTTCTATCAACCGATCAATTCCTATGTACTTCTTCACAATGCTATGTAAATCATCAAACAGCGCATGCCTGCGGTTCGCACGATATACTTTCGTTCGCCCTTCATTCTCCGACTCCAACAAACCCGCCTCTGTAAGCCGATTTAATTCCACACGCACTGCATTCGTTGACTCACCAAACTCATCAGCTAGGGAACGTAAGTATGCTTTCATTTCTACATTAAGGAAGAATTTCAAAATCAACTTAACCCTTGTTTTTGATGTAATTAAGTAATCTAACATTTTTCCTCCAGGGAACATACTACTACACACTACATAATTTATACAGAAAAAGTAAATGTTTTCCGAGTAATAATTTTACTCGTCTCTAGTTTAGACGTCAATAAATATTGTTAGTTGCTGTCAAAAACTTGTCTTTTTTGTCGAATTTCAATAAAACAAGAGGCCGGCGCAATAAGACGCCGGCCCCCTGATATTCTGCCGTTAATTCACTTTCTCTACTTCATACACCTGGTTATTCAGCAAATAAATCGCCACATTATCATTCTTCTTCAACCCACGCAGCAACGATTGTAGATTCACCTGGCGATTAAACAGGCTATCCGGCAGATAGTAGCTGCCCTTCGTTGTATAAATCCGATCGCCAAGCGGATCAAGCGAAGTAAAGGCAGCGTCCACCTTTGTCAGCACAACAATACTCTTAGCGCCGTTGGCGGCTTCTGCTACCTGGACGCGATTTCCAGGCTGCAGCGCGTTGATATTGGTGTATTGGCGGTCACCAATCTGGATGGTTGTACCGTATCCTGCCGTGAATTCCGTTGTCACTCCATTCAAGTCTCTTACGACGACTTTGCCTGTTTCAGCAGATACGGATATGACCTGCCCATATACACTTGGTACTACAGCAGCCGACTTCAACTCATCTCCCAGGTAGGTTACGCGCAGTACATCCCCTTTCTTCACGTCAGAAGGTTTTGGATATGGGATGCCCGGAATCGTGAAGGTGACACTGCTATTGATCGTAAAGTCACGGGAATTGCCGCGCTCATCCTGACCCGTGAGACGATTGGAAGAGGTAGAGCCATTTTCCGTAATACGGTAGACAAACGACCGTTCTACTTCGATCTCTGTCACTTTCGTTCCATCCAGCTTCATTGCGATCTTGTCGTTTGTTTGCAGATCGCGAAGTTCTTCGCCCCGTACATCATAGATGGTGATATCTACACGCGGGTCGACAACGTATACTTTCGTTTCACCGGTTTCCAGTTTTACTGTTAACAGGTTGTCCTCAGCGTTTACGCGAAGCACTTCGGCACGTACACGGTTATCCGCATTGATGTAGATGATTTTGTTGTCTTCATTCAATTGGATGGAGACGTTCATGTCTTTCTTTAATTCGGTTAGCGCCGTGCGGGAAGCCCCGTTAATCAGAAGCTCGGCGTTGTTGACGATTTCGTAAGCTTTGAGCTCTCCGTTGCTTCCTTTCAGGGACAGAATCCGGTTGGCTGTATCGATGGCGAAGATGCTGCCAGACAGCAAGTCCTTGTTGCTTTGTACGCTGCGGTTCTTGACCGCAAGCGAGGTAACCATGCCGTTTTGTACGTTGATTTCTACTTTATCGCCGACTTTGATATCCGCCAGTGTAGGCGCAAGCGCCCCGCTCAATGAAATTACTGCATTAGCCGCAACAGTATATGCCTTGATTTGTCCGTCTTCACTCTGGAGTGTAACAAATTTGTCCTGCGCACTGATGGCCTTGACTGTTCCCGTCTCTGCGCCACTGGTTTTTTCCGTTTCAACGGTAATTTTGCTGATAACAGTTCCGTTCATTTCAAGTTTAACAGCATCTCCAGGCAATAGGTCTCCAATGTATGGGAAGCGTTTTCCCTTGTAGTCTATGTATGTATTCTCGTTGTATTGATACGCTTCCAGTTTTCCGTTGGCGGCTTTAATCGTCAGTAATTGATTGTCTTCATCTACATCATACACATTGCCTTCGAGCGCTCTGGCTTTGCTTACAGACGTACGGAAAAGCTCGGTAATCTTACCGTCGGCATTCAGCGCAAATTCAACTTCATCTCCACTTGCAAAGTCGCTGAGCTTCATTTGCTGCGTGTCTTCCCCGATAGCTGCCTTCGCGTCTACCGGATAGGTCTGCAGGCTACCATCGGCCTTGCGCAATACTATCGTGCTGGCTTCAGCAAATACCTTCTCTACTGTCGCTTTCTCCCGTTTGGATTTTTGCTTGAAATTCACTACCTCTACATAAAGAGCCTGTCCGTCTTTGTCGATGACAAGCACCTGGCTATCCGGCTGAATTGCCGTGCTGACGGTTTTAATGTTTCCGTTATAGAGCTGGGTCTGACTTGTGAGCGTGTAGCGGGATTGTACTGTACCCTCTTCATTGGTGAGCGTTAATACGTTTCCGCTTATGCTCTGTACATATCCGATGTGCGTGTTTTCCGATTCAATATTGAGAAACTTCTCTCCCTTACTTAGCATCGTTACCATCTCTGCACGGGTTACAGCCTGGTTAGGTCTAAAAGAGGCTCCGGCACCTTCCTTATATCCGGAGATTAATTCATAATGTACAGCGGCGTTTACGTATGCCTTCGACCAGTCAGGGATAGACGAATTGTCGATAAACAAAGAGGCAGGTACAGTTGCCACTTCCGCTTCTTTGCCAATCATGCGAACCATAAGCTGGGCTACCCATGCACGGGAAGCCGGCATGTCCGGATAGAAACGCTTCTCGTCCGCTTTGATTAACCCCTTCGAAATGGCAAGGGCGACTGTTCCTTTTGCCCATTCCGGAACAGTATACGGGACAGCCACACTTTTATATTGCTCCGCCTCTTCGGCAAGCCCCATGTTGCGAACGGCCATAGCAAGCGCCTGTAGCTGCGTCACGCTTTGATCCGGCTTAAACGTTCCGTTTTCATATCCTGCCACTACGTTACGGAGTCCCATTTTTACAATATATTGATTGGCCCAGTGATTGCTGGCTACATCGGAGAATTTGCCGGGCGCGGAAGCCGCATTTGCCGTAAGCGGCAGAAGACCGTTCGCGCCAAGCAATCCTGCAAGCGTCAGGGGAACGATAGTGCGTTTGATGCGTTTCATTTCTCGCGGTCACTCCTCTTTTTTAGTTAGAATATCATTCTATCAATTCTATTCTAAAAGATTTTTTGGATAACGTATACTAGACGAAGATAAATTTGGAAATGTTGCATAAGAAAAACCCGCGGGCGTTGCCGCTCGTCCTTTTTCCGCACAGAAAACAACCGGCTGCACAGGCAGCCGGTCTCTTAATTAAAATGCCGGAATTTTAACGGGGACCGGCTGGCTTTTGCTTGTTCCGTCTCCTAGCTGTCCTGCATTGTTTTCACCCCATGCCCATACGGTTCCATTTTTTTCGACGGCAAAGTAGCTATTTGATTTGGCCCAGATTTGCTTAATGTTAGATAAATTACGCAGTTGGACAGGTGCGCTGTTCTCGTTCTTTTTATCCGTCTCTGATTGTGTTTGCGGCTGGCCCCATGTCCATACCTTTCCATCCTCGTCCAGCGCGATTCCATTCTTACCGCTTACGGAAATAGATTGGATGTGGGTCATGCTGCCGATTTGGAAAGGAATAAAACGGTTGTTTGTCGATCCGTCTCCCAATTGTCCTTTTTCATTCTGTCCCCAGCTCCAAACGGTGCCGTCATTTTTAAGAGCAAAGTTGCTGTTGTCCGCGATGATTAGCTGTTTAACACCGGATAACCCGGTTACCTGTACCGGAATGTCGCTTGACGAGCTGGATCCGTTGCCGAGTTGGCCAAATTCATTGCTTCCCCAGGCATACACGTTCCCGTCCTTCTGATATGCCAGCGCATAGTTTTTGCCTGCGACAATGCCTTCAACATCTTTCAACTTTTCGATTTTCACCGGACGATAACGGGTCTGCGTCGAATCATCGCCTAACTGCCCCATACGGTTATCTCCCCAGGCATACACTTTACCGTCACTCTTTACGGCAAATACACTTCCGGTGCCGCTGGCGATAAAAGTAATATCACGAAAATCCTGTATCTGCCTGGGTTTTGTAACCGTTGTGCCGTTCCAGTCGCCGACTCCCAACTGTCCGTATTTATTGCTTCCCCATGCCCATACGGTTCCATCTTTTTTAAGGGCGAGGCTATATCCGTTACCCTCGGCATCATTGGCAGCAATCACTGAGGTTACGTCCGTTAATTCTTTTATCTGTGTAGGAACATTTTTGGATTGAGTCGTTCCATCCCCTAATTCTCCGGATTTGTTTTCCCCCCAGGCCCAGACCGTACCGTCTTCTTTCAATGCCAGGTAATGCATCTTTCCTTTCACAATCGTGTTGACACCTGTTAATTCCTTGTACGCTTGAGGGGTTGAGATGGTTTTGTCCTGCTCTTTTTCTACCGGGAGGAAGCTTTCTTTTCCGCTTCTCCAGACCGCTCCCTTAGGACCAAGGAAAAACGTGTGCGTTTCATCTCCCTGAATACTGACAATCTCGTTCTGAATAGTAAATGATTGCTTTATGGGCTGACTTAGTTGCTTTCCGGATTTTGCGTAAATGTCTGTTTTTACATGCAGCGTGTACGTACGACCCGGTTCATAGCCGTTGCTTGGCGGTTTTACAATAATCGTCTTGTCTTGATCCGTAAATGTTTTCGTAACGGATGCCCGGGTTCCGAATTCGTCTGTTACAAATAGAGCGCTGTCGTCTACTGTATACGGTTCAACCGGGGTAGTGAAACGGATAACTAGCTTTGCATCGAAAGGAAGCCTGGCCTTCATGTCTGCTCCTGTTTCTACCTTAACATCAGCAACAGAAAATGTTCCTGTCTGGACTTGCTGTGCAGACACAGCGGAGATATCGGAAACCCAAACGCCGGAAACCAGACCTACGGCTGTAACGAGCGGAATAACTACTTTTCTTTTATTCATTTTTTATACCCTCTCTTACATGATTATGGATCTATTACCATTCTACTTCATTACAAGGCCATTTTAGAAGAAAATAATGCGATTCTCTTACAAATTAATGATTAATAGAAAAACAAATGTGGTGATTACGACAAATTGAGCTTCTCAGTGAAAATGATAAATAAATCTGCTATATCATGTGATATAATTTTCGATGAGATGAAGTGAAAGACATCGGTTAAAACCAGAAAGAGGAGCCGGAAACTGTATGAGCGATGAAATTCTAAAGCTAATTCTCGCCGAATTAAAAAGTCTCAAAAAAGGACAGGAAGAGCTCAAAAAAGGACAAGAAGAGTTGCAAGAAGTGGTAAGCGCAATCCGCGCCAGCCAGGAAACAATGAGCGCAGAAATGGAAGGGATGCGTAAAGAGATGCAGCAAAACTTTGCGCAAGTAAGCCGCCATATGCGTATGCTTGAGTCTGATTTAGATTTAATTGGAAAGCGCCAGTTTGAAAATGAAAAACAAATTAACCGCTTAAAAAGCCTGCACGAGCAATAGACTTCCGCAAAGTGAAGTCGCTTCGCAGGCCTCTTTTTTCTGTGAAAAT
>NZ_BJXX01000118.1 GCF_007991215.1 Aneurinibacillus danicus | reverse complement strand
AAAAGTCAGCCGTCCTTCCCATGATTTTCATATCGGGATTACGGCTGAAGAGGTATGATCGTTTTCTTATGATTTATAAGCAACGGAAGCAGAATGGCGAGATTTTAACATCCAGAGCGCGACGAGGATGCCACAGGCAGCACCAAAGCCATCAAGCCAGACGTCAAGCATCATGCCGTTGCGGCGGGCAGTGTACATCTGGTGAAGTTCATCCGAAGAAGCATACAGGACGGCCAGGAACAGGGAGAGAACAGCATTGCGCCAGCCTTTCAGCTTCAGCATCCATAACACCCGGCATAATACAAAGCCTAACAGGAAGTAGCTAATAAGATGGGCCGCTTTGCGGATGAAGAATTCAAGAAATGCGGGTACGCCAAGGTTGGCGATGCTGATTTCTTTTGTGCCGTACATGAAATTGACACCGGAGAACCAGCGGATAAAGAAGTCCTGGTTGACGTAGGCTCGCAGGAGCGGCTGGAGATTTTGTTTGTCGTACGGAATAGATGAGGAGATAAAGATGACTCCGGCAATGATGAGCACCGGCAGCCAAATCCATACTTTCTTCATTGGTTATGTTTCACTCTTCCTTACATTTTTCTATCGTTGTCCAGTATATCCATTGCATTCACAGCAGAAGCTATGAAATTGAAGAAACGGTATGTAAAGCATCCCACAAGCTTTGTTCATAAATAGTGCCGGAGCCGTCATGGTACTGGCTATTCGTTGCGAAAGTCAACGCCAACAGAATCCGATCAACGTCCATGATGTCCGCATTTAAACAGAGCTGCCTTGCCGCGCTCGTGAAATAATTGGAAGTGATGAAGTAGGCATAAATGGGAGTGTATGCGTTAATTTCCAAATTCTTATATATATCTCCCGCCAATGCAAAATTTCTGCTTTTTAACAAATGCAAGGAACCGGCAAGCTCTCTCACCTCATGAGAGTGCACCTTTTCACTTTGATAATGCTTAGCCTGTCCGATAATATAGATCTTGGAAGCGATTCGATTCTTCGCAAAAAACCTCGCATCATCTTCGGGATGGATAACCCCCACAAAATCAATCCCCTGATCATGCGAAGGCGGCGTGCAATTTACACTGATGCATCCCAAAAACTTAAGATAAAGCGCACACAGCTTTTCAAATTCACCCGCTCCACCTACTCTGTTCTCATAACTCGTTTCATTCCGGCAATGAGTTTATCAATCGTATTAATAATCGCTGTAACCTCTTTTTCGGTTTGTTTGTCCATATCCAGTAACGCCGTCATCGTGATTTTATCAAGACTCTTTTTTATTGTTGCAAGGTTGTTTTTGAATCCTTCCTGCGTGTAATACGCACTCTGTTCCAGCGCCTCGTAAATGCTCCCCGTCTCCTCCATAATATCCAGCGCCTGCTCGTCTTTGATAAACTTATTCAGTATTCTTAATTCATCGCGGCGCTGTATAATAGGCGGTCTTTTAACGCCCGTTTCATCATCTTCTTCTCCCGGGGACAGCCAGCCAAAAAAACGTTTTAATCTTGCTTTTTCTGTGAAATCATTTAACTCGCTATCCCAACCAAGCCATTCTTTCAAGTCTTTCTTTCCCATCAATTCATAAAAGATCCCCGAAAGCGCAGGCGTAAAATATTCGCCGTATTCTTCGTCCGCCCGAAACTTCTCCATCGCAATAAAAGAATCCAGCCGCTTTTTAACCGCCTGCTTTGTCATTCCGAGACGATGGGCAATCTCGTTCGTATCCATTCCGTACTTCTGCTTCAGGTTCATGATAAGTTCGGATTGCTCATAATCTCCCCACTCTTTAATGCCGCTTACATGCCGCAGCCCCATTAACAGGGTATAGGCTTCATCGTCTACTTCGTAGACCACCACTTCGATTGAATGAAATAAACGCTCGTCTACGTTTCCAATGGAAAAACCTTTTTCCATATCCTCTTTCAAAGCTTTCAATGTCGCCACTCTTCTGTTTCCCTCTATCACTACATAGAGCGGCGCAGGTGAATGCTGCGGTTTAGGAGAATGGTATTGTCTTACTAAAATATTATCAATTCGAAGAAAACCATTGGTCTTAAAACTGTCTATCAAATCTTTAATTCCTTCACGGTTTTCTCCTTCAATCATTGTATGTGTTCTTTTCTGTACCATTTTATTTGCGATATCTTTCTCTTCCACTTCCGTATATCTCGGATGACTGTGTAAGCGATAGTTGTTGGGGTCCAATAATAACTGATCGATATTAACTTCTACGGTTTGCATCCTCTACACCTCTCTTCTTTACTAAAGAATAGCATTCGTTTCTTTTAACCTTACTACTCACCTTCTCCGTATTCCCTTATTCTTATACCGTATTATATCCATACGTTTTGATATATTGACATATGTTTACGGATCTCGGCAAGAATCTAGAAGCGTTCTTTATTATCAGTTTATCATCTCAAAATTACCTCGTCGAATTAAAAGACAGCAAAAAAGCCCTTTAGGTATATTTTTCCCTCGGGCCAGCAAATGTTTTTTCACTTAACGGTCTATTGGTGTTTGATGTGAAAGATTTCTTTTTCATGTTCTAAGAGCTTGGCATCATGAAATTTTAAAGCTGATTTAATGTCCTGGATGTCTTCTTTCATCTGGTAAATGGCCTGTCCGTTTTCTCTGACTTCTTGTTTCACTTCCGCAAGCTCTTGCTCGATAGACGCCATTCTTTGCTCCATGGAAGTCATTCTTTGGTCGAGGGAAGTTAACTTATCCAGGATTTTATGCAGAAGTTCATTTTCCATTCTATTCACCTCACTTTCCAGGAAAATCATGAGGAAAGAAGGAGAGGGGAGAAGAAATAAGACCCAGGGAAGAAAAAGGCGTTCGCCTTTTTCCCCATTAAAATCACCCCCTCGTTCTCTTCTCTCTTTTTCTTCGTACCGCAAAAAGGCAACCAGCCGCCTTCCCTTCGTTTTCATGGCAGGGCTTGTAGGCCATGGTGGTTTTCTGCGAAATCCATGTGCAATTTTCTTTTATTTATTATACCGTGTTTCTAATCGCCTGTCCGCTTGTTCCTTATTTAGACACAGAAAAACCTGCGGCATTTAATTTCCGCAGGTTTTTCTGTCTATTTGTACTCTTTACCGGTTGTCATCTGTTTAATTCTGCGGGCCGTCTCCAGCAACGGCTTCTTCTGCCCGACCCAGCCGATGAGCTCGGCCATTAGTTGCAGGATAAGCAGCAATACGCCAAGGATGGTAAATGCACCCCAGAGGTACGACTGGTAGAAGACAATGGCAGCGGTCGCAAACAAAAAGCTGAGTCCATAAATCGCGAGTACCGCGCCACGGTGCGACAGCCCTGCCGCCAGCAGGCAGTGGTGCAGGTGCTCTTTGTCCGCGACGGAAATCGGCTTCTTGTTCAGGTAACGGCGCAGCATAGCGAAAATCGTATCCGAGAGCGGCACCCCAAGAATCAAAATCGGAATGATAAACGCGAACAGCGTGACGTTCTTGAAGCCCATAATCGAGAGCGCCGCCAGGTTGAAGCCCAGGAATAGCGCGCCCGTGTCGCCCATGAAAATCTTGGCCGGGTGGAAGTTGTAGCGTAAAAATCCGACGATACCGCCCAGCAGGATGATGCAGTACAGGGCGACAACGGTATTCCCCATAATGAAAGCCATAATCATCATCGCGGCGGTAGCGATACCGGATACGCCGGCGGCCAGACCGTCCAGTCCGTCAATCAGGTTCACCGCGTTGGTGATGCCGATAATCCAGAAGATGGTGAATGCGACGGAAATCCAGGTCCATTCAAAGCTTAGGATGCCCTCAAACGGCAGGTTTATGAATTCGATGCGCAGGCCGTAGTATACGACGACGGCTGCGGCGATAATCTGTCCGAGCAGTTTTACCTTTGGCGACAGTTCGAACCGGTCATCCAGCGCACCGACCAATACGATGATGGTGCCGCCGAGGAAAATGCCGAATGCTTGCTGGGATGTGATGCCCTGCTGTTCAAGGAACGAAGGAAACAGCAGCCAGTAAGCAACCGTGAAACCAGCGTAAATCGCGAGACCGCCCAGACGTGGCATTAACCGCTGATGAACTTTTCGATGATTGGGCTTATCCACGGCGCCAACATAGATGGCAAACCGTTTCACAGGAGGTGTAGCGATGAGCGTCACAACGAGTGAAAGAATAAACCCGTATACATAAATCTCCATGTTTCCTCTCCTTAGCTTTCATCGGTTTTCCTGATTTATTTTCTGCGTAGCAATACTTGATTCCAAATTACGGATAATGCAAACTTCGGCAGCAGGAGCTGTCTTCTCCAGCGCTTCGGCTGCGACAGCAGGCGGTAGAGCCATTCCAGGTTCAGCTTTTGCCAGAAGAGCGGCGCCCGCTTAACCTTGCCTGAGAGTACATCCAGGCTTCCACCCACGCCCATAGCCAGGTTCACCGGAAGTTCAGGCAGATGCCGTGCGATCCATTCTTCCTGGCGCGGTGCTCCGAGCGCCACAAACAACAGCTGCGGGCGTTCCCGTCGGATGTGCTCAAGAATGCTTTTTTCTTCTTCCTCAGTGAAATACCCATCAAAATGCCCGCCATAACAGGCACGCGGATATTGTTCTTTTAGTTTCTCCGCCGCTCCTGCGCAGGATTCAGGAGACGCACCGACAAGAACATATTTCCACCCATATGTATCGGCCTGCGCCATAAGCGAATGAAGCAACTCATAGCCTGCGACACGCTCCGGCAGCGGCTCCCCGATCCAGCGGGAGGCGAGCACGACGCCGATACCGTCCGGCGTGACTACACCGGCCTGCCTGAGCAGATTCATGTAGGAATCATTCTGCCGGCCCAGCATGACAATCTCCGGGTTGGCCGTAACGACCTGCGTTTGTTTATTGTCTTGAATACGGCGGGTGAGAATGTCGACCGTTTCTTTGTGCGTTGCGTGCAGGAACGGTACGCCTAAGATGGTGACCCGCTTGTGTGTGTCCGTACTTGTTCTCATTCATTTCCAACTTTCATCGTTTCATACACTAAGACGGTACAACCTGTCTTGGAGTTGCACCGCCTTCATTTTATCTCAGATCGGATAAAAGCTCAAACAGAAAAAAGCGCTTTTTCTTGACAAATACCCCCGAATTTTGCAGGGCATCAGACCCGTTGTTTGATCGGTTTTGCCGGAACGCCGACTGCGGTGCAGTGAGCCGGGAGCGGCTGCGTGACGACGGCGCCTGCCCCGACAATCGTGTAGGCGCCAATCTCCATGCCGGGAATAACGGACGTGCCGGTGCCTGTCTGGACGCCTTCGCGTATGGTGACGTTGCCGGACAGGTTTGTGCCGGGCAGGATGGCGGCATAGTCTTCGATGATGCAGTCGTGCCCGACCGTGCAGCCGTAATTGATGATGACATGGCTGCCGATGGAGACGTTGGTGGTGACGATGCTGCCGGCGCAAATCATAGTGCCTTCACCGATGGTGTTTTCGTCGCCGTACACGGCGGTCGGGTGAATGAGCGTGGCAAATCGGATGTCCGGCTGTAGCTCTTTTACCATGGCGACTGCTTTCTTCTTTCCTTCCGGATGGCTAAAACCGCAGATGACGTAGATGTCTTTGTATTCTTCTTCCGCCAGCAGCTCCGTTGGGCCGAGCACCGGAAAACCGTTGCGTATCTGTCCGTGAATGGCTTCATTGTCATCGATATAGCCAAGCAGTTCCCATTCCGGGGTCACCCTGTTAATGTCTTTGATTAACTGGGCGGTTTCCCTGCCGTGACCGCCTGCACCGAGAATCACAATTCGTTTCATCATGCTATGCACCTCTTTTCTGAGAAAATCACGAGGAGAGAAGGAGGGGGGGAGAAGGAAAAAGATCCAAGGAAGAAAAAGGCCGTCGCCTTTTTCTACATTGAAATCATCTCCTCATTCTTTCCTCTCTTTTCCCTCATACCACAAAAATCAGCTGGCCTTCCCTCCATTTTCATGTCGGGGTTGCGGCCAAAATTTTATCTATAGTAATCGCGGTACCAAGCCACAAAATTTTCGATTCCTTTTTCAAGCGGTGTATCCGGACGATAGCCTGTATCACGAATTAAATCTTCGATATCCGCATACGTGTCCTTTACATCGCCGGGCTGCATCGGCAGCCATTCTTTCACCGCTTCCTGACCGAGTGCCCGCTCGAGCGTTTCGATAAAAGTCAGCAATGAAACAGGACGATGGCTTCCTGCATTATAAATGCGGTATGGAACGTAGCTGGTGGACGGGTCAGGATGTGCGGCCTGCCAGTCAGGATCCGGTTGCGGTGTACGCTGCATAAGCCGCATAACAGCTTCTACGGCGTCATCGATATATGTGAAATCCCGCTTCATTTTTCCTTCATTAAAGATTTGAATCGCCTCTCCTGCCAGGATAGCCCGGGTAAACGAGAAATAAGCCATGTCCGGACGCCCCCATGGCCCGTACACCGTAAAAAATCGAATGCCGGTGGTTGGAAGGCCGTACAGGTGGCTGTATGTATGCGCCAGTAGTTCGTTGGCTTTTTTGGTGGCCGCATAAAGGCTGACCGGATGATTGGTTGCATCGTGCTCGGAAAACGGCTGTTTGGCGTTAGCCCCGTAGACGGAACTGGACGAAGCATATACAAGATGATCAACCCCGGACAGGCGACATGCTTCCAGTATATTCACGAACCCGGTCAGATTAGAATCAACATAAGTATAAGGATTCTGCAAACTATAGCGAACACCCGCCTGGGCAGCCAGATGAATCACAATAGAAGGTTTACTAGAAGCAAAGATTTCTTCGAGCGCCCCTCTATCCTCCAGTGCGGCCTGAGTAAAAGTAAAGCTGTTATATTCGCGCAATAAAGAAAGGCGGGATTGTTTAAGTGATACATCGTAATAGTCGTTCATGTTGTCGAATCCGGTGACGCTGTAGCCTTCATCCAGTAAGCGCCGTGCGACATGAAAGCCGATGAATCCCGCGCAGCCGGTTACCAGAACAGGTGACTGAATTGTCATATATGTTCCTTCTTCCTGTGTATCTTTTATTATACATGATACCAGAAGTCGGGATTTTTACAGGAACATTAAAAGAATATTAACAAAGTGTATTCATTCTCTGAAACTGATATACAGATTGGTGCACTACGGGCGGCTGGCTGTGAACGGATTTATGAAGAGAAGAGAAGATGAGCGGTACAAAGACTTTATTTGAAAACAAGCCGCAAAGTATTTGCATAAGACGAAAATCAATACGTGAATCCGTCGCCGTTCTCCCCGTGGATTTCCGGATACTTACGTGGTAGTATAAAGTAAAGAAAATTACTTTCGAAGATGAACACTTGATAATTCACCAATCAGACACGCTTGATGTATCAAGAGGCGAAAAGGAGAGTAGAGAAACTTACCCTCTCTGAGGACGCTATATAAAATTTAGAACATGGTGCAAAAGGGCGGGGAACAAGTGGTTATTTCAGAAGAGATAAAGAAGTGTATAGTTAAAGTGTTGGATCAGACAACCCAAAATGGAATTACATGGAAACCAAGAAAAAACATTAAGCACCTTAAAGATAGAAAAAAACGAGGGCATATACCGCAAGATTGGGAGCTGCGTGATTACGAAGGTCTAATATTAAGCATACTAAATGATATAGATAATGAAACGTATATTTACTATAAACGTGGTTTTGATCAAAATTATTTTGTTTTTGGAGATGGATATTGGATTGTAATTATCGGAGAGAATGGTGTAATGGAAACAGCATTTCCTCCTGATAATTATAATAGATATTTATTAGGTGAAGACCGCGGATACACTTATGTAGGCACTATTGAGGAGGTGCGTAACAGTGAATCTTGATCGCGATGTAAGAAATTATGGATACTCTGTCGATGATTTTGAGTTAAGTCCATTCGAATTAGTCGATATGCTTGATTTGAGAAGCAGATTACATGAGAACTATAACAAGTTAGATGAATTTTCCAGACAACAACTAAAGAATTACGACAAGATTTTACTTTTAAACGCAAAAGAAATGTACAAGGCTTTAAGTTCTGTATATGACTTTGACAATGATAAACCTTTTGATGAATGGTGGTGGCATCTGGATAAGGTCGCGCAAGGCTTACTAAATCCAGATATTAGCGCTATGTATAAAAAGAAAGATTATGTAATGTAGACATAAATCTAAGCGAAAGTCCGGTGAATACCGGGCTTTTTTATTTTGTAGAGGAGAGATCACTAGCGTTGCATAAAAACTGAAAGAGATTTTAACTGATAATTCATACAGTTATTTTTAACCAGTTGACAAAAAACGAGAAGTCTAATGAAAAGGTCGTTTCTGTCCACTTGGTAAATT
>NZ_BJXX01000117.1 GCF_007991215.1 Aneurinibacillus danicus | reverse complement strand
TAGTGTCCGACAAATTTATTATGGAAATACTGGATCAGTCTGCGAATACGTATTTGATTAATGTTACCAAAGCACTCATATTTACGTTTATTACCGGAATTGTACTCTACATCGTAATTCGCCGGGATGTCATCTCCTCTCATCTCTCGAAACAGGCCTTAGAGGAGAAAGAAAAACAGTTGCGTGAAAGCGAGCAGCTGTACCGGCGGCTCGTAGAGCTCTCCCCTGACATGATTCTGGTCCATCAAGAAGGAAAATGTCTATTCATTAACACATCCGGTGCCCGCATGCTTGGCTATGATGACCCGCAGGAACTCATTGGTCAGTCGCTCTTCGATTATATCCATCCGGATTATCACGAAGGAGTCAAACAACGCATTCAAAAAATGATGAAAGAGAACATTTCCGCAGAGCCAGTTGAGGAAAAGCTCATTCATCGAGATGGCAGCATTCTTGACGTAGATGTGGCGGTCACACCGATTCAATACAACAAGCAGCCGGCCATAATGGGAGTGATTCGAGACATTACCGATCGCAAAAAGACCGAAGATGCGCTGCGCAAAGCCGACACCTTATCAATCGCCGGAAGCCTGGCGGCAGGGGTTGCGCATGAAATCCGCAACCCGTTAACCGTGCTGAAAGGATTCATCCAGCTGTTTAATCAGGAAGGAGACACACATTTTCCTTATTCGAAGATTATGCTGTCCGAGGTCGATCGTATCGAATTAATTATTAGCGACTTTTTGATGCTGGCCAAACCGCAGCATGTCCGTTTCAGCAAAAATTCTCTGCAGGAGATCGTCCAGCATACAATCAACCTCTTTGAAACGCAGGCCATTATGAAAAACGTCCGGATTATCCCCAATTACGGACCGGACCTGCCGCAGGTGGATTGCGAAGCTAATCAGCTAAAGCAGGTATTCATCAACATTTTAAAGAATGCGCTTGAAGCCATGCCCCAGGGAGGGAACATTCATGTTCGAGTTCTGCGCAAAGACGAAAAGCACATGCTCGTCCGCTTCTCCGATCAGGGTGTGGGGATCTCCCCGGAGAAAATTCAGCGGCTGGGTGAGCCCTTCTATACAACGAAAGAAAAAGGAACCGGGCTCGGTTTAATGGTAAGCTACAACATCATCAAAAACCACAAGGGCTATATTGAAGCATATAGCGAGCCCGGCGTTGGCACGACATTTGATATTATCCTGCCGATCTCTTCACAACAGAAAGCAGCAGAAGAATAAAAAAAGGAAAGAGAAGGAGAGGAAAGAAGAGCCCGGGAAGAAAAAGGCGTTCGCCTTTTTCCACATTGCACTCATCCCCTCATGGCTATTCTTTCTTTTTCATGAACTTTTCAGCAGACGCAGCCCATTTAAAATAACGAGAATGGTGCTTCCTTCATGTCCGATGACGCCGAGCGGGAGCGTCAGCGACTGCGCAAAGTTAGACAGGATAAGCAAAATGATGATGCCGAGCGAGAAGGCGATGTTTTGCTTGATAATCCGGCCCGCCTTTTTTCCCAGGCGAATCGCCACCGGAATTTTCGTCAGGTCATCATTCATCAGTACCAAATCAGCCGTATCAAGCGCTACGTCGCTGCCAGCATTCCCCATTGCGATACCGACCGAGGCGGTGGCCAGTGCAGGCGCATCATTGACCCCGTCACCAATCATCGCCACTTTGCCGTACTTCTCTTTCAACGCTTTCACGCTCTCGACTTTTTGCTGGGGAAGAAGCTCGGCATACACTTCGTCTACGCCTGCCTCGGCAGCCATCGCTTCGGCCGTTGACCGCTTATCCCCGGTAAGCATGACGACCGTAATTCCCAGCTCTCTTAACTGCGCCACTGTTTCTTTCGCTTCCGCGCGAAGCGTATCCTGCACTGCCAGCAGACCGGCAATTCCCCTGTCGTTTTGCGCGAAAATGACCGTCTTGCCTTCCGCTTCCAGACGTGAAAGCAAGCCGAACAGCTCTTTATTTTCGCTTGCCATGTCTACGAACGCTTCTTTTCCGACTTTCCATGTCTGGCCTTCAAATTCCGCCACGACGCCAAATCCTGTCACCGCCTGCAGATTCTGCGGACGTGCCAGCTGCCGGCCCGTATTTTGTGCCTTCTCGGTTATCGCCCGGCCAATCGGATGCTCGGAAAGACTTTCGATGGAACCGGTGATCCACAGCAGTTCTTCTTCACTATAATCCTGCAGCGGCACGATATCGGTCACCTGTGGACGACCCATGGTCAGCGTACCGGTTTTATCAAACGCAATCGCACGAACACCGGCTAAATTCTCTAGATGGGCCCCCCCTTTGAATAGCACCCCCCTGCGGGCACTATTCGAAATAGCAGACAGCATCGCCGGCATAATGGAAGCAACCAGCGCGCACGGAGATGCGACAACCAGAAATACCATCGCCCGGTACAGCGTCTCGGACCATGTCCAGCCCAGCGCATAGTGCGGTATCAGCATCAACAATAATGTGATACCGACGACCGTTTTGGCATACAGCCCTTCAAACCGTTCGATGAATTGCTGTGACGGCGGCATTTCGCTCTGGGCGTCCTGCACCAACTGAATGATTTTTGAAAACAGGCTGGATTCACTTTCGCTCCCGACCTCGATCAGAAGCGACCCTTCCCCGTTCAGTGTACCCGCAAATACGGTATCGTCCTTTTCCTTTTCTACCGGAATGGACTCACCGGTAATGGATGCCTGATTAACGGAAGAGACTCCTTCGCGAATCGTTCCGTCCGCCGGGATACGCTCGCCCGGTTTGACAATGATCAGATCGCCTACGCTCAGCTCTTCGATTTTGATGCGCGTCTCTACTCCGTCTTTATAGCGGAGGGCCGTCTCGGGTCTCAAATCCATCAGCGATTCGATATCACGGTAGCTGCGCGAGAGCGTGTAGCTTTCCAGCGCACCGCTCAGCGAGAAAATAAAGATTAAAATCGCCCCTTCAAACCAGTACCCGATGCTGGCCGCCCCGATGGCCGCCAACAACATGAGAAGGTTAACATCAAGCTCCCGCTCTTTGAACAGCGTGACAAGACCTTCTTTCGCTTTGGCATATCCTCCGATGAAGTATGCCAGCACATACAACACGAAAGACCACACTGTTCCGCTGCTCTGCGTCATCCACGCACCGAATGTCAGCACTCCGCATACGACTGCTGCGATGCCTTCCCCATGTCGTTTCAACGTCTGCTGCCAGTCCGTCCCGTTGTTCGGTTTCACCGATACAGCCGGCGCACATGTCGATTTTATTTCGTTCATTTCCGCTCACCTCTGATAATAAATCTCAATTTTTCTGCAGAAAGCACGAATGCTGCTATCGTAAACGACAGCAGCACACCCGATTTCTAATTAAGAATGATTTTCATTTTTTGTTCTAGGTTAATTTTTTTGCATATAGGCAATTCAATTATAATTATTATAATTTACTTTTACCCTATTGGGAAGTGGAAAAATTAAAAATAGGCGAATTTTCATTGACGCATCTTCTACACCACTTTATAATTGATGATAATAATTATTTTCAATTAAGGGGTGGATACCCGATGGATGTACACGTAATTGAAGCTGCTTTGTTTATGGTTCTGCTGATTTCTTCGCCGTTCTTGCTGTATTCATTCGCCAAGGCCGGGCATGAGGAGAAGCGATGAGAAAATATAAAGCCATCTTCCGTACATAAAAACGCTCTGGAATCCAGCTATGTTCCAGAGCGTTTCTTAACTGTTCTGTGAAAATCCTGAAATAAAGAAAGACGGAAGGAGAGAAAAAAGATCCAGGGAAGAAAAAGGCCGCTGCCTTTTTCTACGTTAAAATCCTCTCCTTATTCATTCCTCTGCATGTTATCCGAGGAATGAAGTAAGCATCCAGATATGTTTCTCAAGCGATGAGTGAATTGCAAGCAGCATATCCCCCGTCACTTCATCGTTCTCCTTGTCGGCTAATTCCATGCCTTCTTTCAGTTCTTTATTGATCTGTTCGAAATCATTGATGAGCGTTTGCACCATCTCACGTGCATCTTCTTTGTTCGTTGCTTCTTTTACCGAAGAGAGTTCAAGCGCCTCGCTCATCGTCGCTACCGGCGCGCCTTTTAAGGCCAGCAGGCGTTCAGCCAGCTCGTCGATATGAAGCGCCGCTTCGTTATAGAATTCTTCGAATTTCGCATGCAGCGTGAAGAACTGGCTTCCCTTCACATACCAGTGATAGTTGTGCAATTTTACGTACAGCACTGTCCAGTTGGCGATTTGTTGGTTCAATACTTCGGTAATGTTTTTCATTTTCCAACCTCCTGATATTGTTAATTTAGATATGTTGTTTATTTAAAATCATTATAATTAATTATACCAATTTTAGCAAATAAGTCAAGACACTAGAAGCAAAAATAACGGTAACAGTCGTAGTCTTACCTTAAAAATCAAAATTATAATCGCCTGTCTATATGGGTTTTCTTTTCTCACTACCCATGATATAACTGACTTACCAGTTATCTAAGTGAAAAGAGGACGATTATGAGCAAAAAACGAGGTCGGACAGAAAAAGGAGAAAAGAGCCGCCATCGTCTTATGGAGGCGGCGGCAGAAGAATTCGCCCGCAGTGGTTATCATGCGACCAAAGTCAGCGATATCGTGAAAGCGGCCGGCCTCACTCAGGCCGCGTTCTATTTGTATTTTCCGAGCAAAGAGGCGATACTTTCCGAGCTTGTAGCCGAATTTAAGCAGCAGTTGCGCGTATTCGGCGACTCCGGCAGCAATGTCACCGCGCTTGCTCCCTCTGACGTTCCTGCGAAGATGCGGCAAAACATTGAAGACGTGCTTACGTTTTTGCTAAAGAACCGCGAGCTTGTTCGTGTGGCACTGTACGAATCACCGGAAGCTACGGTGATTCATGAAGAGATTACAGGACTTATCCGTGAAAACGCCCGGAAGAATTGGCTGGCCGGCCATATCCGTGAAGGCCTTGCGCTTGATGTCGTCGCTGAATGCATATTTGCCACCATACACGCCTCCGCCGAACGCTGGCTGTTCAACGGAGAAAAAAGCGCGAAGCAGCTGGCGTCGGAAATCGCCGAAGTTCTGCAGTACGGCATGCTTGCCCATCGGCCGAAGAATGATCTCCCAAAAGCATAACGAAAGACTGCACATCTTCTCCTTTTTTGCTATACTCAAGATAAATGGCAAAAAAAATGACTTCCTTCTAAACAATGCAAGGATAGACAAGGAGAAGGTGGCTATTCCTATGAACGAAATAAAAGCACAAGCACTGCAACTGCTGAAAGCGGAAGCCGATAAAATCGAACACCTCATTGAGGTACAGCGCAGCAATCTGACAATGCCGAAATGCCCGCTGTATGAAGAAGTGCTCGATACGCAATTGTTCGGCCTTTCGCGCGTAATCGACTTTTTGACTCGCCTCGATTTGTTAAGCAAAGAAGAAGGAAAAGACATTTTGGACGAACTCGAAAAGCGGGTCTCAGCGAAAATCGGACAATAACCAAACAACCCAAACGCTGTACAATGCCGCGCAAAGCGATAAAAAGCGGGGAAACAAGTTGAGTGCTTGTTTCCCCGCTTTTGCTTTTTGCACTATCTAATATTACTGCTTTAAAAAGTATTTCTCCAAATCATCAAGCATCAGGTTGGCTGCTTTTATGCCGCCTGCCGTATTCCAGATAACATCATCCACTTTGTGGGCCTGCCCCTTCTTCACGACACTTAGATTCTTCCACAGCGGATCATTCGTCCACTCTTTCTCGGCTTGCGATGCCTGGCCGTCACCTGTTTCATATGTGAAATAGAATAGAATGTCGCCGTCCATTTCCGGGATACGTTCTTTCGTCACCTCATCGGCAAACTCATCTTTGTCCTGTGCAGCCGGACGGGCAAAGCCAATTTCATTAAGAATGATACCTGAGAATGTATCTTTGTAATAAATACGTGTTTTCCCTGTCATGAAACGGACAACGGATACTTTCGTGGAAAGCTTATCCCCGGCCTTTTGCTTGAAGTCAGCGATGCGCTTATCCCAATCAGCCAGCAATTTGTCACCTTCCGCCTTTTTGTTCAGCGCCTCGGCATACAGCTTGAAATTGTCCTTCCAGGCACCACGCAACTCTTCGCTAAATACAGTCGGTGCAATGGCGGAGAGCTGCTGATAAATTTTCTCTTGACGCATTTTATTGCCCAGAATCAAGTCCGGCTTCAACGCGGCAATTTTCTCCAGGTTCGGTTGATGTTCGTCTCCTACTACCGTTACACCTTCCATGTCTTTGGCGATATGCTTATAGAACGGTTCATCCGTCCCTGTCCACGATTTCACCGCACCGACCGGCTTTACGCCAAGCGCCAGCAACGCTTCCGTACCTTCATTGGTAAGAATAACCACTTTTTGCGGATGCTCCGGCACTTTTGTCTCTCCCATTGCATGTTTTACCGTGCGGGTCGCTTCTTCCTTCTTCGTCTCTTCCCCGCCTTTTTCAGAGACGGTTTGCTGTGAGCCGCATCCGGCGACAAATACTGCAAAAGCGAGCAGCATAGCCAGAAATGTAAACATATTTCTTTTCTTTCGTGCGTATGTAGCAAACACAGTTGTTCTCCCCTTTATTTTCATATTTGATAATGATTATCATTAACTTTTTTTATCCTATCTGCTCTGCTTCTTTTTGTCAATAGAATATGCTAAATAAGTGATAATGAATCTCAAAATCATTGACAGATCCCTTGGATGCCCGTAAACTTTATCAATGAATTGAAAAATAAATATACATCATATTAGATGAAGACGGAAGTAGGAAAAGGGATGAAAGTTTTACTGCCAAACATTCAATTAAAAATTGCAGGGCTTCTCATCGGCGCCATTCTTCTTGTGTCTGCGGTATACGCCAGTATCGTGTTTGGCGTCATCCACACAAGCTGGCGCACGCTGCTGGAAGCCTATACAAATTTTTCGGGAACGAACGAGCATATCGTCATTAGGGAAGCCCGGATTCCCCGGGCGCTGATTGCGGTCGCTGTCGGAATGTGCCTTGGTATCTGCGGGGTGCTCATCCAGGCGCTTACACGTAATCCGATGGCTGATGTCGGCATTCTTGGGATCAATGCCGGAGCATCGCTTGTCATTGTCATTGCCGTTGCCTTCTTTTCTGTCAGCACACTGACCGCGCTGACATGGATTGGCTTTTTCGGAGCGGCGTTAAGCGGAATCGCCGTTTATGCGCTCGGTTCGTTAGGCCGGGAAGGAGCAACGCCGCTTAAGCTTACGCTGGCAGGCGCGGCGATGTATGCGCTCGCTTCTTCGTTTACACAGGGCATTCTATTAATAAGGGAGTCAGCTATGGAAGAAGTGCTGTTCTGGTTGGCCGGATCAGTGGCCGGACGCAAACTGGACGTTCTCGTATCCGTGCTTCCTTATATGGCGGTGGCAATTGCGGCATCGTTCGTTATCGCCGGACCGATGAATACGCTACGGCTCGGAGAAGACGTAGCCAGAGGGGTCGGTCAGCGGACTGCGCTTGTCAAAGTAGCGGCAGGTCTTCTGATTGTCATACTGGCCGGCAGCTCCATCGCAGTCGCCGGACCCATTAGCTTTATTGGACTTATCATTCCGCACATCGCGCGTGCGATCGTTGGTATTGATATGCGCTGGATGGTAGCGTACAGCGCGCTGCTCGGTGCGATTTTGTTATTGCTTGCGGACATTGCGGCCCGTTTCGTGGCTATGCCGAAAGAGCTGCCGATCGGAGTTATGACCGCACTGCTCGGGGCGCCGTTCTTTATTTATGCGGCACGGAAAGGAGCGGCGCAGTCATGAGAAAGTATGTATATGTACGAGGCAAGAGGTGGCCGTTCTCTTTCCTGATCGACAAACGCGCCGTGATCATCACTCTACTATTTTTGCTGCTTACACTGGCATTATTTCTCCTGAGCGTAGGAATAGGAGATTTCTTTATTCAACCGACGGATGTAATGAAGACACTGCTCGGCATCGGAGCGGCTGAACATGCATTGATTATCCAGACGTTCCGCCTGCCGCGCGTGCTCACAGCCATACTGGTGGGGGCCTGCCTGGCAGTATCGGGAGCCATTCTTCAAGGAATGGTACGCAATCCGCTTGCCTCTCCCGACCTGCTCGGCATTACAGGCGGAGCATCTGTTGCAGCCATTGGATTCATCATGCTATTTCCTACAGCTTCTATTCAATGGCTCCCGGTATCGGCGCTGTTCGGCGCGGGAATCGTGACCGTACTTATCTATATGCTAGCCTGGAAAAAAGGCGTAAGCGCCCTGCGGCTTGTCCTTATTGGAGTAGGCATCCAATCGTGCATGTCGGCACTCACTACCCTGCTGCTGGTTACCAGTCCGATTTATCTGACAAGCAAAGCTATGGTGTGGCTAACAGGAAGCGTATACGGAACGAATTGGAACGATGTTCTTACCCTTCTGCCGTGGACGCTGGTGTTTATCCCAATGGCATTCCTTCTCGGACGGAACATCAACATCCAGCAATTGGGGGACGAGGTAGCCCAGGGCGTCGGACACCATGTGGAACGGCAGAGAGCTCTGCTGCTGTTCCTCTGTGTAGCGCTTGCGGGGGCAGCAGTTGCCATCGGCGGTGCGATCGGTTTTGTTGCCCTGCTTGCGCCGCAAATCGCGCGCAAGCTGGTCGGTCCTTCATTCGGTGCTTTGCTGCCGGTAGCGGCTCTGTCCGGTTCCTTTATCGTTGTCTGTGCCGACCTGATTGCCCGCGTCGCGCTCCCGCCGCTCGATTTGCCTGTCGGCATTTTCACATCGGCCATTGGCGCACCGTTCTTTATGTACTTACTGTATAAATACCGCAACCAATAGAAAGGGGTTATTGATATATGAAAACATTAGCGGCAGAAAAGCTGACCCTCGCTTATGGAAACCGTACCATTATCCGGGAACTGGATATAACGATTCCAGAGGGAAAAATCACCGTTTTTATCGGAAGCAATGGATGCGGCAAATCCACGCTGCTTCGTTCACTGGCCCGCCTGCTAAAGCCGTCTGCAGGCTCAATCATTCTGGACGGCCAAAGCATTTCCCGGCTGTCAACCAAGGAAGTGGCGCGACGTCTTGCGATTCTGCCGCAAACGACCGGTGCTCCCGAAGGACTGACCGTGCTGCAGCTTGTTAAACAGGGACGCTATCCTTATCAATCGTGGCTTCAACAATGGTCGAAAGAAGACGAAAAGACAGTCCAATGGGCGCTTGAAGTAACACGATTGACTGAACTTGCGGAACGCCCGGTTGACTCCCTGTCCGGCGGTCAGCGCCAGCGCGCCTGGATCGCGATGGTGCTGGCCCAGGGTACAAATGCGCTGTTGCTTGATGAGCCAACCACCTATCTGGATATGACGCACCAGATTGAAGTGCTCGATATCCTGGCCGATTTGAACCGCAGCGAAAAACGCACCATTGTCATGGTGCTGCACGACATCAACCTCGCCTGCCGGTATGCCGATCATATCGTCGCACTGCAGGATCAGAATGTGTATGCGGAAGGAAGACCGGAAGACATTATTACGGAACAGCTCGTTCGCTCCGTCTTCCATCTCGATTGCCGTATTATCAACGACCCGATTTACGGTACGCCGATGTGCGTCCCATACAGCAAACATCATAACCACCACGTTTTATAAGTACAGGCAAAAAGACGGAGCATCACGAAATGCGCTCCGTCTTTCTTTCCTTCTATTCGTAAACAAGGAAAACTCGCGAGCATCGGAAGAATAATAGAAAAATGAGTGCCCTTTCCCTTCTCGCTTCTCACTTCTACTCTGCCATTCCACGCCTCTACAATCCGATAGCACACCATTAAACCTAAGCCGGTCCCCTTTTCTTTCGTCGAATAGAAAGGATTGCCCAACCGCCTGACTTCTTCCGGGGTCATTCCTTTGCCTGTATCAATGATATCAATGACGATATGTTCTGCCCGGCGGAAAACCCGCACCGTCAGAACGCCTCCTTCAGTCATCGCTTCCACACCGTTTTTCATCATGTTAATCATGCACTGGGAGAACTTTGAACGGTTCAGTATAAGACACAGGTCCTCTTCTATTTCCATATTATTTCTACATTTTTCAGCAGCGCATACGATGTCATTACACCGGCCAGCTGAATCAGTGAATACTCGAACGAAAAGTGGAGAAATTTCATTTGCGTCTTCGCCTCTTCCTGCATGCTCAGCAGGCTTCCGAAAATAACAAGCGAGGAAGAAAGCAGCGCAAGCCACATAGCGATCTTGTGCCGTTTTTCCCTGTCCGATTTTTGAAAGCATGAAAACATAAAGACGACGAAGCATGTAACCACCGGATATATATACAATGTCGTGTAAAAACCGTCTCCCCCCAGATAGTACCTGTATAGAAGAAGGACCGCGAGCGCAAACAATCCTGCTTCATACCCACAGTATAATATAGTAATTATCAATGGGATGGAGCGCATATCAAAAAGTTTAATGTAGAAAAAGGCGCCTGACATCAGGCGCCCGATTTTTCCAGAAGAACCATCCACTCGTCTACCTGCAGCGACACGACCTTTCCATCCTGCATGTGTACGGAGAAGTACTCTTTTATTTCTTTTTCCGCTTCCGTCAGCAGCTTCTCCACCTTTTCGACCTGCTGCCCATCGCTTGCCGTACGCGCCGCCCATACTGGAAAGTCGTATGTCTTCCTGCGGAACGATGAACGGCGCTCCGTTAATCCCGATGCGGCAAACAGCGCGCCCCACTCCTCGATTGACAGGCAGCGCACATGGCTTTCATCTCTCATTTTTTCTACCTTGTTCATAAACAGCGCCAGTTTCTTATCCACCGGCGCAACATTGTCGATCATCAGGAACCGGCCACCCGGTTTGAGTACGCGGGCCACTTCCTGTACAAACCGCTCCGGTGCCGGGAAATGGTGCGGCGCAATCCGACATGTTACCGCATCGAATGTTGCGTCCAGAAACGGCAGCGCCTCCGCATCAGCCACCACATACCAGATGTTCGAATGTTTTGTCTTCAAATGCCCGGCTGCCTGTGCCAGCATCTGCGGCGTAAGATCGGTGGAGAATACATGCGCTACATGAGGAGCCAGCGTCCCGGCTACATGTCCTCCGCCTGTGGCCACATCAAGCGCCACCCAATCCGGTCGCGGCGCAAGCCACTCCACAAGCATAGCCAGATCACTGCCCTTTGCGTGCGACGCGCTCGTTACGTATTTCTCCGCGTTTTTTCCGAACTGCCGCTTCACCGTTTCTTTCCTATTGTCCTGCTCGTACATCCTATCCCTCCGCTTTTCAATTTATATCTGTCTTATCCTTCTTCAATCTCCCATTTTAGAGAAAAAATGCCCGCCGCATCTTCAAAAGCAGCACCGAACTGGTATAGTACCGCTTCGTCAAAAGACCGTCCGATTAACTGCAACCCAATCGGCAAACCTGTATCCGAAAAACCGCATGGAACAGACAGGCTAGGCAGACCAGTCAAACTGGTCGGACCTGTCAGGCGCAGTAAAGCAGAGCGCACCTGCTCCTTCCGTTTCTCCACTTGAATCTCCCGCTGTCCGATTTCAGGAGGCAGAATAGGAAGCGTTGGGGCTGCCAACACATCCACACGTTTAAAAATCTTGTTAAGCGATTCTGAAATATTCTGACGAATCTGCTGAGCTTTTACATATTCGTATCCTTTTGCTTCAGAGCTTAATACGAGGCGCTCCAGCACTTCCGGATGAAAATTCTCCGCTTCTTGTTCTATATGTTCTTCATGAACGGCATATGCCTCACTTTGCAGCGTCTTTAACTGCGCCCATGAAGCATGGGAAAGCGCAGGAATATCAACCGTCTCAAGCTCTGCCCCCATTCTCTGAAAGATGGTCAACGCTTCTTCCATTCGCTTTCTCACCTCATCAGAGAGAGAGTCAAAATAGAAAGTCGAAGGCACCCCTATCACTTTCCCTCTTACACTTTCTCCGATATGGCGTGTAAAATCTTCTTCTCCACGTTGAGCCGAGTATGAATCCTGCCGATCATATCCTGCTAACACATTTAATAGAAGGGCATTGTCTCTTATCGTTCTTGTCATTGGTCCAACATGATCCAGCGTGAATCCTAACGGATACACTCCATGCTTACTTACCCGCCCAAAAGTAGGCTTCATCCCTACGATTCCGCAGGCTGAAGAAGGAATCCGAATTGAGCCGCCGGTATCGGTACCTAGAGCGCCGAAACAAAGAGCGGACGCGACGGCTGCTGCAGAACCACTGCTTGAGCCGCCTGACATTTTATTTAAATCGTATGGATTTCGAACCGGTCCGAAATGAGAGACATCCCCTGTAGGACCATAGGCAAATTCATGTGTATTCAGCTTCCCGATAATAATAGCTCCTGTATCTTTCAATTTATGCACAACCGTTGCGTCAAAATCCGGAACAAAACGTTCATAGATTTTCGAACCCATGGTGGTTCTAATTCCCTTTGTATAAATTAAATCTTTCAGCCCGATTGGGACCCCGTGAAGAGGCCCTCTCCATTTCCCATTTGCGATTTCTGATTCTGCTTTTTTGGCGGAGTCCATTGCTTCTTCATAAGTTACCGTTATAAATGCATTGATTGCAGGATTTACCCTTTCAATTCGCTTCAAAAGCTGCTCCACAATCTCTACAGGCGATATTTCTCTGTGGCGAATTTTCGTTGATAAGGCTGAAATATCCAGCTTCAGAACATCCTGATTCAATACTCCATCTCTCCTCCCGTTTTTACCTCTAAAATCCTGAGTCTCCATGGAATTTGTACACATCTACTATGTTATCGGCTTCTCTCCGACTACTTTGTTTGTTCTTCCCGGATTTACAAATAACATAGCAATCATACCGACGGCAGAGGCTACAGCCGCAGCAATGAACATCGCTTTATATCCGCTGCTTGCTACAAGCGCTCCTGTTAACGTAGGTGCAACAATGGTAGCAATATTCGTAAAAAAGTGGGTAACTCCACCGAAGGTTCCGGCTTTGGAGGGCTCGGTATCAATAATAACCGTCCAATATACAGAATTCGGTAGAAAGTTAAAAGCATTGCCGATAGCCATAAGCGCAAGAACCGCTCCCACGCTATCCACGACAGGAATTAACATGAAACAAACGGCTGTAAAAAACAGGGACACTACAGCCAAACCGGATCTGGCAATTCGGAGATTTCCAGTTTTGCGGCGAAGGGCATCAGAGATTCTTCCACCAAGCAGTACCGTAACACAGGCACCAATCCAGGGAACCATTCCCAAATACCACAAAGAAGCCAGCTTAAAATTAAATGTATCCTGCAAATATTTCGGAGTCCACGTTAAAATCAAGAAATTTACGTATTGAAAAGCGAAATAGCCTATCGCGTTCATTACAAGCGTTGGATTCTTAAAAAAATGATACCAAGGGACAGGGACTTGCTTGGCTTCTGCCAAACTCGTCTCCGATTCCAATAAGTCCTCCTTTGAACGAATCTCGGCCAGCTCTGCCTTTGATACCCGAGGATGATCTTCCGGAAGATCCGTAAACATTTTGGACCAGACAATGACCCAGATTAATCCGATAATACCGAGAATCAAAAACATCGTTTTCCAATCTGTTACCGATAATAGTGCGACAGCAATCGGGGCGGTTAGCATGGCTCCAAGAGGAGTTCCCAGCAATCCGAGTGCGGTAGCAAACCCTTTTTCTTTCGGAGCAGCCCAGTTTGCCATCGTCTTGTTAATTGTTGAAAAGGTTGGTCCTTCAGCCAATCCAAACAGTATGCGGAATACCGCAAACCCTGTTAAAGCGGATCCACCGAACAGCGCCATCCCTATGTCTCCTGCATAAGCCGTTCCAATTTCGAAGAGGGACCAAGCTGTACCCGCCAACAGCCAAACGTATCTTGGTCCCTTCTTATCGGCAAGCATACCGCCGAACAATGCACCAAACATATATCCGTAGCCGAAATAGCCCAAAATCTCTCCCCATGATTTAGGATCTAATCCGAACTCATCGATAATGGATTTCTGTGCATAAGAAATCGCTCCCCGGTCCACATAATTAACGACGGTCATAAATACAATCATTGCCATAATCAAATAACGATACTTTCCATTCATGTTGCTTTTCACCAGCCTTTTATTTTTAGATAATTGGCAGCGGTTCCGTAAAAATGATAGCTTAAAATTCCAATAAACCTATGCCCTTGTCTTTATATAACATAGTGGTTTGAAATCTAACAATAGTAGATATATTAAAAATATATGCAATTATGCATAATTTTTACCTAGGGCAACATGATATCTTTACTTTTTTCTATGTCTAAATCCCAAAACAAGATCTTATGCATAAAAAAATAAAACCTATGCAATATTGCATAGGTTTTATTTTTTTATCACTTTGTTTAATTTTCTGCTTATCGTCGACTGATTTACTTCCAGAACTGCAGCGATTCTCGTTGTAGACTTATATTGCTTTTGTGCCAATGTTAACAGTTCCTTCTCCAGCAACTCTACCGCTTCTTTTAAAGGAATAATCGCGTTTACTTGTATGGCTTTTTGATTGTTCGTATTTCTATATACGTAATCAGGTATATACTCTCCGCTAATCCAATCGTCTTCAGCTGTCACCAGCAGCCTTTCCGTAAGATTCTGCAACTCGCGAACGTTACCAGGCCATTCATACTCCTGTAGAACCTTCAAAAGCTCTGGCTTAAACTTTTTTTCCATCCCGTATTTCTGATTCAATTTCTTCATGAAATGAACAACTAAGGGAATAATGTCTTCTTTTCGTTCACGAAGAGGTGGAATAGAAATTGGTACTACATTCAGTTGGTAATAGAAATCTTGTCTAAACTTTCCTGATTGAACTCTCTCTTCCAGATCATGCATCGTAGCGGCAATCACCCTTGGATTTACTTCAATTGGCTTTTTGCCGCCGACCCGCGTTATTCTTTTTTCCTGAATGGCGCGAAGCAACTTTACCTGCAAAGCTAGAGGAATTTCTTCAATTTCTTCTAAAAACAATGTTCCTTCATTCGCCATTTCAATAGAACCCAATTTCACTTCCTTTCCGTCTTCCCAGCCAAACAGCTCCGTTTCCAGAAACGTCTGGGGAATGGCGCCGCAATGAACCGTAATAAACGGCCCCTCATTTCGCCCGCTCCATTTATGGATATAAGAAGCAATCATTTCTTTTCCTGTTCCCGATTCCCCTACTAGAAGAACAGTAGAATCCACCTTGGCCACTTTCTGAGCAAGAGAAATCACCTTCTCCATCCTCTCACTTCGATAAATCATTTCTCCGTCAAACTCTTTTTTAGTGCGAAGGTCCATAATTTCCTTTCGGTACCCTTCAGTCAATTGTTTTAACATCTCGATTTCGGATTGAAGCTGGCTTACCTCTGTAATATCCCGGGATGCATTCACTACGCGAATAATGCGGTTCTCTTCGTCCTTTATAGGAGTGCCGACAACTTTTAACCGACGACCCGTCTTTGTCGTCTGTATCATTGAAACTTGTTCCTGCCTCTCCAGCACAAGACGGGTGACGGATGGATAGAAAACTCCCTCTCTCTCCAATTGGTACGTGCTTTTTCCGATTAACTCCTCTTCCTTATACCCCCATAACCTCTCACACGCCGAGCTTACCCGGAGTGTAATTCCGTTTCCGTCCGAAACGTAAATAACATCATACGAGATATCGAAAATGGCTTTTAAATCCAGACTTAAATTTTTGTATAAATCAAGTTCTTTGACTGTTTTCTCCAGAGTCGAAATATGTTGAAAGACCAAGACACTGCCTTCTGTGTTTTCCTGCTCGTAAAGTGGCAACCTCTGAGCTAAAAACGTCTCCTCTCCAATCGAGAAGTGAAAATTCTCTTCCATTTCCATTGGTGATTTTCCAGAAATAGATGAAAAAACATCTCCCAAGAATGAAAATCTCTTTTCTTCCGGTTCCAGCATAGAATATAAACGTTCAGAGGCAAAGCGATTCATGTAAAGAATTCGGTCACCCCCACTCAAGAATATAATCCCCAATGGAATCGAATCGAATAAATGGAAATGGGAAGGCTTCCTGGTTTCATTCCCCATAGTATCTCTCCTTCATAGCTGGTGAACTCATAGCAAGGTAACGATATTCAAAATTATCATATATCACCTTACACCTCATCCTATCTCTTTTCAAGATATCCTGTTTTTATGTATAAAAATGTACTAACAGGAAACCCTCTAACTAATTCTTATGATTATAGCTATTATTCTTTAGATACGATTTTAAAAAAGCGAAAATAATGGACATAGTAAGCGGGGTGTAGGTAAACGTGGGCCATGATACCTTTTCCTTTCATATCAATAATAAGGAATGCAAGGCGATTGCCGGGCAAAATATTCTGGATACTGCCAAAGCGCACGATTGTTACATACCGGACATTTGCTATCATTCTCAGTTAGGTGCCATTCAAACGTGCGATACATGTCTTGTCGAAGTAGACGGTGAGCTGGTACGGTCGTGTGCTACGCATGTATCACCGGGAATGCGTGTTACGACTGATTCAAATGCAGTAAAAGAAGCGCAATTAGAAGCGATGTCCCGTATCTTACGAAATCATGAATTGTACTGTACGGTTTGCGATAACAACAACGGGATCTGCACGTATTGCGGCGTAGGATGCAGTTTCGAAGTATGGACAAAGGATCGGCATATTTTAAGAATTGAACCGCAGGAGCATGCGCCGGTCAACGGCGTTTCCACATGCGTAAAAGGAAAATGGGGGTGGGATTTTGTAAATAGCGAAGAGAGATTGACAAAGCCTTTAATCCGAAAAGGAGATACGTTTGTTGAATCAACCTGGGATGAAGCCCTTACTCTCATTGCGGAAAAAATGTCCGGCATTAAAGACAAATACGGACCTGGCTCGATTGGCTATATTGCCTCATCGAAGTGCAGCAACGAAGAAAATTATCTCTTTCAGAAGTTTGCCCGCGCAATTATGCAGAGCAATAATGTGGATAACTGCTCGCGTTATTGCCAGTCCCCCGCCACTGCAGGACTGCTTCGCACGGTAGGAATCGGGGGAGATTCAGGAACGATACAGGATATCGCAAAGGCCGATCTGACGATTGTGATAGGCGCCAATCCGGCGGAATCCCACCCGGTTTTAGCCACCCGCATTAAGCGCGCCCATAAGCTGTACGGTCAAAAACTCATCGTGGCCGATTTACGCAAAAATGAACTGGCCGAGCGAGCCGATATATTTCTTCATCCGAATCCGGGTACCGACCTTATTTGGATATCCACAATTACGAAATACATTATCGACCAGGAATTCATAAAAAAAAACAGCAACGATGATTCACGAAGCAAAATCAATCTGTATCCTCTGGGCGATGGATGTGACTCAGCATATGGGTGCGACTGACACGAGCACAGCCATATCCAACCTGCTGTTGATTACCGGTAATTATGGGCGGCCTGGTACAGGAGCGTATCCATTACGCGGACATAACAATGTCCAGGGGGCCTGCGATTTTGGAACAATGCCCGCCTGGTTCCCGGGATATGAGCCAATACAGGATGATAAAGTACGAGCTCGCTATGAGCAAGCATGGGGAGTAAGTTTGCCGAAGGAACCGGGTTATGATAAACACCAGATGGTCGAAGGAATTCACATGGGAGCAAATTGGAATTATACGCATCCAAGCGAGATTATGGCAGAAGCCGCCCGTCTTGCTCCCGTGTTTGCGGGGGTAAGCTATGAGCGGCTTGAGGGCTGGAACAGCCTGATGTGGCCGGTCGCACCGGACGGCAAAGATACGCCTCTATTATATACGGATACGTTCGCCTTTCCTGACGGGAAAGCCAAACTATTCCCGGTTAACCGGACACCGCCATTCAAACCAGGAAAAGAATATGACCTGCGTTTAAACAACGGGCGAATACCGGAACATTTCCATGAAGGAAACATGACGTACAGGTCAGAAGGTATTCGTCACAAAGTGCCGTCTGTCTGGCTGGAGATATCTCCAGAACTGGCACAGGAGCGCAATATAAAAGATGGCGCGCTTGTACGTTTAACGTCCCCATATGGACAGGTGGAAGTACCGGTCCTCATTACGGACCGTGTTAAAGGGAATGAACTATACCTACCGATGAATACAAGAAAAGATAATGAGGCTGTAAATCGCTTGACAAGCAGTTACCATGATATCGTAACCCACACGCCAAACTTTAAGGAGATGGATGTACAACTGGAGATTCTTGAACCCGAAGGAGAAATTCCATTGCCGCGGCAGAATCACCGCTTTGGCAACCGTGTCCCGCAGGTTGGCGTAAAAGTTGAAGAAAAATGGAGCCGCCCGGGATACGTCCCTGTTGCGGATACAGTGACAAAAAAGGAGGGTGCTTATGGCAAGGGCAATTTCAGAGATTAAAAGGCAAATCCCAACCGAGGCTCAACAGCAGGCAGCATCCGTTGAGGAAATCTTAAAAGTTTTGAGCGATAACAAAAATTCAGTGATGGCGTTCCTTGATATTATCAAAGAGATGCATAAATCAGGGATTTTCGATATCCTGCAAGGACTTCTCAAAAACAAAAATGAAGTGGCCAAAATAGGCTTCGATTTCGTACAGGTAGCAGGCATCCCTTCTATGATGAAAAGCGGAATTGTCGCCATGCAGTTTTTACGCAACCTGGATCCGCTTAAAGTCCATATGCTGTTAAACGGACTCAATCAGGGTTTGAAGCACGAGATTTGGATGCTTCATTTTAAACCGGAAAGGGGGAGGCATCTGCGTGATTAAAGTATGCGAAATTTGCGGGGATCTGGAAAGGCAATCTGAAGAATCGGCAATCGGGATGGAGGACAAAAAACACCTTCATCTTTGCGAAATTTGCAGGCAAGAGCGCTCGCAGCCTTACGAGTAATGAGGATGGCTATCCAAAAGTAACATACCGTTTTCGTTATCGGTATGCTTGATTTCATGGTGTATTACAATGCCACGATAGCACGATGACATGCTTGTTGAATTTAAACCATTTGACACATGTAAATGCTTTGAATATAATTGCTATAGCAATTATATTCAAAGAAGGGATGTTATTGAAACTCGATGATTCTATCGGATTTATCCTAAATAATGCCGGACGGAAGGTAAGTCATCTTCTTTCGATACACTTCCACCCTTACGGCATTACTCTGGAACAATGGACTGTGTTAAATCGATTAGCGGAACAAGACGGCATCAACCAAAAAGAACTTTCTAAACGGGTAGGAAAAGATCAAACAAATGTAACAAGAATATTGGATCAATTAGAACGGAAAGGATTAGCCAGAAGAAAGCCAAACACAGAGGATAGAAGATCATTTTTAGCTGTAATAACAGATGAAGGAAATGCATTAAACCAGAAGCTCATCCCTATCGAACAAGAAGTGATAAAAACTGTACTCAGCGGTTTATCCAAAAATGAAATTGCTCAATTCAGAGAAATCCTAAGAAAGATAACGGAGACCGCAAACATGCAAATAGAAGGACTGGAGAGATAGAGATTGAAAAATCAACCATTATGGAACCGCAATTTTTTAGCTGTTTGTTTTAGCAGCTTTTTTTTGTTTATGACGTTTTATACCCTAGCCGTTACACTGCCTATGTTTGCCACAGATACGTTAAGAGTCGATGAAAAGCAGATTGGCCTGGTCATGACTGTTTTTGTCGTAGCTGCCGTACTCTTTCGCCCTTTAGCTGGCAAATGGGTGTTGTTTTGTAATACTAAAAATAATACATACCTCAATTTTTTTCCCGTTCCACCCCGTTATTCACCGTTATTTCTCGTTCCATCTACACCCCGAATAAACCCAATAAAATCAAGGCATGTGAGTGTGTGAGTGTGTAATCCGTGGGCATGTTTGAATGCAGCATGAAGGCTGAGATGTACGGGGCAGAAGGACATTATTATTCTCGAAATTGAAAAACCATCTCGAACAACCTCAAAACGCCGAGAATCCCTTATGTATCAAGGATTTCGGCGTTTTTTTGCGATATAAACAGGTGGGACGTCGCTCAATCCTCGAAATGCCGGATATGTTAATGCGAGAGCCATACATGACATCAAGGCTATATGCAGAAAACGCTGATACGACGCGGTTTTCAATAGTTTTCATTTTATTTGCAGGTGGATAAATTTGCGATTTCGGCAATAATAATGACTTGTTTAAGCTCAAAGCAATTGAACAAACGACAAGTTTCAAAGAATTTTGTTCAATTGCCCATGTACCAAGGGTTTTGAGCCTCATCTTGCACAAAAAAACTCAGACAATGTGCTTTACATTTTTTCCAGTTAATAAATGTAAATTTTACTTTTTGTTGCGCGTAAGACTCCCAAGATCACTTACAATCATCTATCTTCAGGCTCCCCTATAAATACTGGAAAAACTTCTTCCACTTGCTTTCTAATCCACTTTTTTTCTTTCTCATTAGCATTTCCCCATATTCTTTTAAGAGTAGCGATCAATTTCAAAAAATCATTTTCATCTTCTTCGGGAAATTCTTCTCTTCTCCTTTGAACAGCCATAACTAATGCTTCCGTCCCTTTTCCTGGAATACCTAGGAGTAAATAATCTATTGTAGTCTCCAGTGTCTCCGAAAGGGCAACTAACTGATCTACGGATGGAAGTGTTTTTCCTTTCTCAATTTCCGAAATAGAACTCTGAGATAAGTTTAAGCTTTGAGCTAATTGTTTTTGTGAAAGGCCTTTTGCTTTCCGAGAAAGCTTAGTCCGCTCTCCAATTTTATCAGAATATTTCTGAACTTCACTTTCAGTTAAGTCAGTCAACCTTGATATGATTGTTTCTTTTGATTTGAATGCCTGAACTTGAGTTATCAGATCCTGGACGTTTCCTTTAACCAATAACTCCGCACTGATACCAAATCCTACGCAAACTCTAATTAAAGTCTGCACAGTAGGTTTTATCCTTTCGGTTTCCAAACTACTCAAATTACTTCTGGACATGTTTAACAGTCTGGCGAAGGCATCTTGACCATAGTCCAAGTATTGTCTCAAAATTACAAATTTCGCTTCTTGATACTGCATGGAAACCGCTCCTTTTATCGACTTTAAAAACAAAGACGACTCCAATTCCAATAAAATGTGCATAATAATGTTTACAAGACTGTAATATCGATATATAATATTAACAAAAGCTTCTATGCCTTTATTATATCGAAACCACTGTCATTTTAAACCCACTACCTACAAAAAAAAGAGGAGAGGATGTAATGACGGGGCAACAGTCGCATGAGTTAATTTTGAATCAACTGTCAGATTTACAAAAGGAGGTGAAAAACATTCGATTAACTTTCGTCGGTGGCGGTAACATTCCCGGCATTCACGACAATCAACTAAAAATTAAACGTCTTGGCTCACGACCATCCAAAATTGAACGTCTTGGGGCCTCTGAGCGTGTAGTTGATATGTACAACCAAGGATACACCCTTCGGGAAATTGCTGATGCAATCTCTTCAAATCAAATTCGTGTTTCGCATGTGTCTGTACGAAATTTCATTCAAAAGGTCAGAAATGCTTCATCATGAAAATGTCCACTAGGAAGGTGATAAAAAAGAAAGAGTGCCCCCCACCTGCCAGTGTAAGCACTCTCTCAAACAGAATTTTTCGCACCTTCATTTCCCCTCTATTGTAAATGGAAAAGATTTTTTTGTGAAGAGGGTGACAGTAAAAGTGATAAAAACATATATCCCGCTCGATGATGCTGCACGTTACGAGGGTGTTGGTTACTACACTTTGTATAGAAAGATTTCTCGCAATCCCGAAGCCTATGATGTGAAAAGGGAACCAGCGGAAAACGGCGGGAAGGAGCGTATATTCGTCGCAGTATCCTGCCTATCGGTCAAGGCGCAGCGTGCCTACAACGCCGATCTTGACCCCGGCAAAGATGTCCGGGAGGCCATTATCCACTCGCGAACATCGGACACGCCGCCGTGGTACATGGAAGTAGACCCTGCTGATTTCGTACTCCAGCACCGGGACAAATATCACAAGGCGCTCGATCTGAAAGACCTGATTGAGGAATACACCAAGGAATGGCATTTAGCGGAACACAGCAGCGAACGGCGGCAGCTTGCGATCCAATACGCCAAACGTGCCGGATTCAGCGAATCACACTTCTACAAGAAGGTGCAGGATTACCGCGAGGGTTTGGCATGGGCGCTAAAAAGAGCGCAGGAAGACGGAGCCGATCATTCGTATCTGGCGGTCTTGGCGCTCTGTCCCGAGCCGCGAGAGAAAAACAAGTTCCCGTCGCTCACGCCCGAAATGAAAGCTTTTCTTGAAAACAAATGCTTCGACGAGGACTTATCCAAGAATAATGTTCCCATGACGCTCATTTACGACATGTTTAAGCGGGAGGCCGACGTGAAGGGATGGATCATCCCCTCCTATCATGCCGTGCGGCGTTATCTCAATCTGGTCAAGCGAAAGTATCGCAGCGCCAAGTATTTGGCGGAGCATGGCAAAAAGGAATGGAAGCGGAACATGATGCCGAAAGGCCGACGCGACACCAAATCACTGAAAGTCATGGAATGGGTAATGGGCGACGCTCATGCTTTCGACCTCTGGGTAGAAGTGACGCGCGCCAACGGAAAGAAAACGGCGATCAAGCCGTGCCTGGTCGGCTGGATGGATGTTCGCTCCCGCGCTCTGGTCGGCTACAGCCTATGCGAGGTACCGGATGCGCTCGAAATCAAAAAGAGTATCATCAACATGATTTACCCGAAGGCCGATCCAGACGTTCCCTTCGAAGGCGTGCCGCTGAACATCCTGATCGACAACGGCAAGGAGTTCACCGCCGAATCGTTAGGAGGTCGGAAACGCGTCGAGCGAGTCTATGTGGAAAGCGACATACAAGGCTTTTACCGGGAAATCGGCATCGCCGATGATTGGCGCTCGTTGCCGTTTCAACCCTGGGACAAAGCGCAGATCGAGCGTTTCTTCGGCACGATCTGTACGCGCTTCTCCAAGCGTTTCCGCTCATACACCGGAACGCTCACAGGCTCCAAGACGGCGGGGAAAATCAAAAAGGACATCAAGAAGATGCTCGACAAGGGCGAATTGCCTACCTTCGAGCAGTTTGCCGAAGAATTCGCCCAATGGCTCAAGGAAGACTACCACGTTCGCGAGCATGGCGGCTTGAAGGAGCAGGGCGATGAGTGGCTGACGCCGATTGAAGTCTACCTGAACGCCGAGCGTTACATCAAAGCAGCGCCGCCGAAAGACTTTTCCGACAAGCTGCGACTGGAACGGGAAATCGCGCACGTCTACAATACCGGAATTCTGCGGAACAAGCACCGGTACTATCATCCCGCATTGCGAAACTACATCGGCGAAAAAGTCGAGATTCGGTATGACCGCCATAACGTCGCGGTGCTCCATGTCTATGATCGGGAAACCAATCTGGAGATTTGCGAGGCCGTTTGTGACGAACTGCTTCAATTTGAAAATGGCGTGGACAGCAAGAAGCTGCGGCAACTTCATAAAGAGAAGCAAAACCGGGCGCTGAGCGAGACGGAGCAGGAGTTAGACCTGTTGCAATTGCCGTATGAGGAGCGGATCAACCTCGCCCATGATAAACCGTCGGTCGGCCCCAAACTGAAAGAAGGCAATCCGAGCGTCACCAGCTTGCCGACAAACAAAGCCTACCGTCAGGAACGCGCCCATCAGCGTACAGAGAAACAGCGCGAACGCGAAGAAGACAGGATTCGAGAAGAATATATGAAGCAACAGGCAAAGGAAGCGCTCGCCAGAATTGCCCAAGCCAATGCAAGCAACGAATAAATGCCTAGGAGGAATGCGAAATGCCGGAAATTTATTTGCTCAAACCGGAAAACGCCTTGCTGGAAACCAAAGATGCCTGCGACGTATTGGCCGCATGCAGCGACTGCCAAACCAATCGCAAGCTGGGTGTCGTGATCGGCCCATCCGGGTACGGAAAGAGCCATGTATTGAAGCAATACGCGCAAGCCAAGCATGTGTACTATATCGAAATCAAAGAAGGGATGGGCGTCAAAGACATCCTTCGGGCCATCGAACTGCAACTGGATATTTACCCTTACGGTGCGCCTGTCTATGAACGGATTCTGATGATTCAATCGCGATTTCGGGAGCATAAAGATTCCCTGTTGATCGTGGACGAAGCGGATAAGCTCATTGCCCCCTACTCACTCAAGAAGATGGAAATATTGCGCGGGATGTACGACTCCGGAAGCGTGGGCATCGTGATTGCCGGGGAACCCGGATTGGAAAGGATGCTCAAAAAGCAAATGGAGCGCTTCGCCAATCGGGTAGGATGCTACGTTCGCTTAACGGGTTTGACGCGCAAAGAGGTCGAGAAATACGTGAGCGGCTATGTGGTTGAGCCCGAAGCAATGGAAGAGCTTGTCGATCGGGCAACCAACAAGCGAAACGGCTGCTTCCGGTTGCTGGCCCGAACAATGAACAACGTGTCCAAACTGGTGAAGCCGGGCGAACCCGTGACACTCGACGTGATTAAAGCAGCCAGCAGCATGATGATGTTGTGAGAGGAGAGAACCGCCATGACGAAAACGCTGATCAAAGAATTTGTCCATACGCGGGTTGGGGATATCCTCCTCTCCCCTTCCGCCTTTCGCCGGATTTACGAGGAAGAGAAAGCGGCAGGCAATAACGTGACTTGGCTCCCCGGACTGGTACTGATGCAGCTTGAGGACGGCGAAGTGCATCATGTCTGGAAGGACGGCAACATTGTCGTTCAAATCTATGCGTATACCGACCAGAAGGAGGCGCTTCGACATGTGGTTTGATCACTATGATACGGATTGGGAAATCAATCTGCTCGCATTCGACGAGGACGGAAGACGCCCCGAAGACTTGTTTGACGGTTTCTATCGAACCGCTCACCGAGAAGGACGAGAGTGTGCGCAATTCACCATCATGCCAAAGAACTCAAATTTGTGTATCGTGCAGATTCGTATTTTCCCGGACGGAAAAATAACCATCGAAAGCCACCCGAGCGTGTTTATTCGTATTCTGTGGAACAAAAAGCAGATCATGATCACTTGCGCCGAATGGGAGGATACAGGAGATCGATTCTATATCTGAGGAGGAACCCGGCATGAATCAGCTAAGCGACCTTTTCACCCTTCAAGAAAGCATGGCTATCTTGTTCGACGCCGATGCCGTTGATCGGCGGGACTGGTTGGAACGCATCACCCCGGCAGAATTGGAGTGGTACTATGCGAACGGATACATCCAATAAAACGCCGCCGCAACTGCTCAAGAAAATATGGGCGTTGGCGAAGGAAGTCGGCATGGATGAGGATAGCGTGAGGGCGATCACGCAACGCATGACCGGGCAGGATCGTCTGTCGGCCCTAAGCAAGGCAGAAGCCTGCCTGATCATCGACGCCATCAACGTGTATGCGGGAAAAGCAAAGTCCAGGCCGAGGAGTCGCATTTCCAAGGGGCAGCATTGGAAGATCAAGCAATTGGAAAAGGAGTTGGGATGGGCGGACGACCCCGCCCATTTGCGAAACTTTATTCGCAAATATTACAAGGTCGATCATATCGATTGGTTGACGCCGAAACGCGCCTCCGATCTGATCGAATCTTTAAAGAATGTACTGGCCCGACAGCAAAATAAGCACGGCTGAAAAAACGCTCTCTACGCCCTTTTTTATCCGGGCGGGTATAAAACCATTCTTCCGTCCGTAGAGGGCCGTTATCACGCGTGATAACGCGGTTTCCGAACGTGCTGGCTGGATGGTCAGGCTAGAAGTTCAAATGTTCAGGGGAAGGAGACATTCTCGCATGGAAACGGCAATGGAATTTTTCAATAGACAAAAGGCGGATATCTTGATCGCGATCTGCAATCACATCGAGCAGCGGCTGCTGTCCGAAGCTCCCTATCAAGCTTTGAAGAAAAAATTCAGTCAAACCTATGATCGAATCGAGGCGGCGCTGCCAGCAGAGCAAAAGCAACTTCTGGATGAACTGTATGTGGCCGAAGCGCAAATCGATGACTTGTTCAAAGAAGCGTTGTTTCTCCGTGGTATGCAATATGGCGCAAATTTGGCGGCGTTGCTTCGTTTTCCAGAAGCCTTGGACTATCCACACATTGAAAGGGCGTGAGAGTATGGGTATTAACTGGAATCATTTGATCTATGATGCGCGCGAGGAAGCCCAAACGCTGGCATGTCAAGGCGATCGGTATAAACAAGCCGCTGCGGAAGTGAGCAGTCTTGAACATGAAGTGAAGACCTTGCTGCCAGATGACAAGCGGCATCTGTTGACGAGACTGTCCGACGCGGATACGACCATGCATGCGGAATACGAACGGGCGTTGTATATGGTCGGCGTGCAGCACGGTTACGAGTTGGCGAAATTCTTGAACTGTCAAACGCTCGCACGAGCGATTCAAACGGAAAATCTCACGAATACACCGTCTGAAATTTCAGCCGAAGATGTGATGTTTGCCATGGACGAGCAAATTAATACCTGCCTGCAAAGAGATCAGGCATACACGACAGCCAGCCAACGAGCAATGGAATTGTTCGATACGATAAAACGCGATCTCCCAGCCGACAAGGTGAAATTACTCCTCGAATTGGACAACGCATTCGCAGAGAAAGAAGCGGAGAAAACAAAAATTTACTATGCTGTCGGTTTGCGTCACGGCAATGGATTAAAACGGCTCCTTTCTCCCGCCGCGACTTCTTGAGGATATTGACACAAAGGAGGGACGCGGAACTTGGGAAATCTGAGGGATGAGTCATGCCGCGAGGCGGAACGGTGGATTCAAGCCTATCCCCAATGGAAGAAGAACCTGCCGCGCTCCCGAGATTTGTTCAATTATCACGAGTTTGACCGTGTAGAGAGAATCGAGCAGGTGCTTCGGGAACTGGGCGAAGAAGAACGGAAGCTGCTGGAGATGATCCAGCAGGGAAAGTCTTATGTTGCGATCAGCATGGCCTTGCATATGAGCGAGGCGACGGTATGGCGGGCAAAAGTCCGATTGATGAAAAAATTATCCGAAGGCTTCGGCATTGTTCCGTCACAGACGAAAGAGAGGGCGATGATCTAACCCTCTCTTTTTTTGTTTTCATATTGAAGGTCGGGGCGCACGAATATGTCATACAATCGATTACAGAAACGGACGCATTGCACTTCAAAATAAAATAAGTCGAGGTGAGCAAACAGGTGTACGAAATTGATTTCAGCCCGGTCATCAAGGAATCACAGCCCGACGACTTACCGAGACCATATAACGACATCGCTCGGGTGATCGGAATTGAGAATGCGTTGAAGCTGGCGTTTCATTTTGGCGGCACTTATCAATATTTGCCGAAGTACAGCAAGGCGACAATAACACTTCTCAAACGTCTGATGCCAATCGAGTTTAAAAGAGGGTTGGACTATAAGGATATTGCCCGGAAGTTTGGTGTATCCGAATCGTTGGTGCGAGTGAGTCTCTCTGACAATAAATACAATTTGCAAAGCAAAGGAGCGAAATAAGAACGATGTTTACCGTACAACCGAACAAAAAGCTGGAGGAATTATACGCGCTGGACAAGCGGATCGCGGAGCAGCGGAACGCCTGGAACGATCGGCAAAGCGAACTGAATCAACAGATCGCTTCTTTGAAAGATCAATTGCATGAATGCCTCCTGCGAGAAGGCAAAGGGGAAGCTTCCAACTATAACGAAGTGGAACGCCAGTTGAAGATTGCCGAAGCCCAATTGAAAGAGTTGAAGCGGCAAATGGCCGCCGCCGAACCGGAATGGCAGGAGCTTGAACTCGAACTGCTGCAAGCTGCTGAAAAAGAAGCCCAGTCGTTTATAGACAACGAATGCGCGAAAGAACATGAGCGGATCGTTCAGGAACTGCTTCATCTCAAGGTGCAATACAACGAGCTTCTGAAAGAACTGGGCCGTGTTTATGGCGTGGCATGGATGAAACACGAAGAACGAGAGGACATTTTGATGCGCAAGGACCCGGGCCGGGAACGTCAGCGCGGAGGTTCTTATACCCGCTTTGAGCTTCGCCCATCGTCCGAATACTTCATTACAGGCATGGAAGTATACGGCTCGGATAAACCGTTCTACGATGGTTATCGCGAAGCCCGCGGCTTGAACGGTTAAGGGTTGCACAATGAAATGGTATGAGATTTTTCGTTCTGGCCGTTATGAACCGCAGGGGAGCTTTACAGAGAACGAACTCCAACAGATCGTAAACAATTACGATCCAGTTCAGTTCAAAGCGCCCATCGTGATCGGCCATCCCCAAGAAGAAAAACATGTTTACGGCTGGATCAGCGGTTTGAAGCGAGTCGGCGGGAAGCTGCTGGCGACCTTCGCCGATGTGACGCCCGAATTTGCCTCTGCCGTCAATGCCGGACGTTATAAAAAGGTTTCGGTTCGGCTGCGGAACACAGATCGCGGATGGACGCTCCGACATGTCGGGTTCCTTGGCGCGGCGGCTCCCGCTGTTGAGGGATTGCAACCAATTGAATTTGCCGAACACGGCAGCGTATACGTTGACCTTGATTTTATCGGAGAAGAGAGGAGGGAACCGGGATTGTCGAACGAGGAATGGAACGAGCGGCTGCGAAAAGCGTTGCAACGCGAACGCGAGATAGCGGCATTTATCGCTGCTCACGAGGGAAAGCTTCCCCCTGCCCTTCGGCATGGGTTGGCTGAGTTTATGTCAGCCTTGCCCGACGAACGAACGGTCGAATTTTCGTCCGATGGCGAGCGCGTTCGAATGTCGCCGCTTGATTTTTTCAAAAATCTCATATTGGAACTCATGGAACGGGGCGGATTTCTCCCCGTTGACGAAAAAGAACAGCTCGGACTTGTCGCAGGCGACCGAATTGATACGGAGCGGCTGGAACTTCATCAAAAGGCGAAAGAGTTCGCTGAACGAAATTTTTGCAGCTACGAGGAAGCGGTCTGGGCCATCACATCGCGTTAATGATGCGGAGGACGCCCCTGATCGGGGCGTCGTTGGGTCATGCTTCCTCTGCCTGTTGATAGCAGGATGAGAAAGGCAGGTGAGAACATTGTTCCAAGCAATTCGGATGCATTTTCGCCGCCAGAAAGCAAAATGTTCTCCGCAGCCTGCGAACATTGAGGCCGTTTATTACAGGCGGATTCGCTGGATGACTTGGATCAGCTTGCTCTATTTGTTTACGGCAACGATCGCTTTCTGCTTGAACATCCTCGATATTGAGCAAGCGATCTCCCAACGCCAGGAATTGCGAAAAAGCCAGCAACTCAATCAACGCTATGAGCAGTTGATCGAAAAACAGAACCGCGAACTGCAAGTTTTGCGGGAATGGGTGGAACGTCATTCGGTGCCGCTGAAATGAGCGAAAAGTTCCCGTAGGACGAACGTAAACTTTTCCTGAATAGCCGGTAACAATTCCGGGTGGTTTTTGAGCAAGGAGTCCGTCGTGCCGATAATGGTGAACAATGCGCTGATCAGGGTCGCCCAAACTACGACGCTTTGCATTGAATCGGGACGATTTGCTTGAAGCGTCGAGGGCCATTCCTTTTCAATTGCCGGCACGTAGCTTTCCAGTTCAAGCGCAACCTCACGAAGTGGTTCTTGAATTGATTGCGGCAGTTCGACTTCCTCGTCATCATCAATGGGGAGCCGGATGATCTGCTCCAGCGCACGCCCCCATTCGTTTAAGCCTGGCGGGAGGCTTTGGAGCGCCATACGGATTTGCTCCACCTTCCATTGCTGCGCGCGGGCCGCCTCAATTAAGGGGATTTGCCATCCGGAGATCGAAAGCGGTTGTCCATCTGGAAGTCGAGGGATTCGTTCCATCAATCGCTGAATCCGCCGAATGTTATCAAAATGGTCATGCATCTGCTTCCCTCCCTTCTTTCTGCTAGATGAGTCAGGACAATTCTCTGTATTCGACAAAAGGGAGAAAACCCCTACAAAGAGTGGGGACGATTGTTCAAAACTTGCAAACGGAAGAGAAACAGGCGAGCCGCAATACGGATGAACTGAAAGAGGCGTGTTGCAAGCGTAAATAGCCGAAACGCTCCTGATCGGAGCGTCGCGGAGGGATTGGCCTCCCCCGCCTGATGATGGCAGGCCAGAAAGGTGGTGAACAAGCTGTGAATCGCGAACAACTTCGCGCCTTGGCCAAGGAATATACAAGACATCAAGGCGGCGTGTTTAACCTGCAAGGCGATGACGCTGAGACTTGCCTCCTGATTGACATCATTGCCCGGCTGCTTGTTGATTGCCAAGTGAGCGTAGGTCGCGCAATGTACATTTTGGATGAGGCCAAGAAGGACATTGCCAATCACTCCGTATGCAATATAGAAGCTGGGGATGTCGAGTCGCTGTGTCGACGGCCATCCATTTCCTCCCACTATTATTTAATGTTTTCTCGCGTTTTCTCACTCGTTTTTAGATTTTCAACCATCGACCATCCTGAAAGATGGAGAAGTCATGTAGCTATGACATAATTTTCTGGAGGAGCCGGAGGCGGGAATAGAGGTTGGGACGCTGTTCCCAATCTATGGATGAGTCGTATGACCGCACTCTGGATATCCACTCTATTCCCCCGACGGCTTACCCTCCTATGTCACGCTGGGTCTTAGCCCTTACATTCCTTCGTTCTGCCTCTCGAGGTGTGGACGCCGTTTCCTTGCTCCTTTACTGGGTCGTTGCCCTTATGGAAATAGATCCTACGGCTGCTCCGTGCTTCAATTGTCGTTGGTTTATTTTAAGTTCTGTGTGAGAAACGTGAAAATGGTTTGAATTAAGCTGCCATCTGTAACTGGGCCTGACGTACCGGCCCCAGAACATCGGATGGCTGGTACGGAATGCGTTTGGTGCCTAGCGTGTACAATACTCGGATTAATTTACCACAGAGCGCCACAATGGATTGCTTCTTTTTCAGCGGGTTGTGACTTCGCTTCGTGAAGTACTGGTGCAACGCCTTAAACTCGGCGTTCTTCGCCACCATCGGCATCACCGCTCGGAACAACAAAGCCCGAAGCCTGGATCTGCCACGCTTTGTAATCGTCGATTTGCCTTTCTTCTTGCCAGAGCTGTTTTCTTTTAGATTTAAGCCAGCGAGCCGAATAATCTGCTGGCCGTGGTCGTAACCACTAAGGTCCCCGACTTCAGCCAGGAAGCCGGCGAGCGTCACGATGGCAACACCAGGGATGGTCAGCATTTCTTTCGTTCCCGGAATTTGAGCTAACAAACGCTCCACTTCCATCATGATGTCCTCAAGCTGCTTGGCGAACATCTCGTATTGCTCCAGAAGAGTCTTCAGCTCAATTTTCGCTGCTGCCAGTCCTTGTTTAAGGCCGATGGAGGTTCTCGCCGTTTCAAGCAACTGCGACGCTCGTTTGGGACCGACGGCGCGCTTTACGTCTTCTTTCCAACGACGCACGATTGCGCCCACACCTAGCGCCACAATCTCGCTCGGAGTCGGGAATTCACTCAGCGTAATCAGCGAAGCCTTGCCCTCCCAGTCCTTAAACACCTGGCCATACTCCGGAAAGAAGCGGTCTAACCAATTCTGAATGCGGCGCTGGACTTGGCCGAAGTTAACCATGACCTTCTCCCGAAGATTCATCAGGATCCGAAGATCTGCGTAGACGTTCATCGGCAATTTAGGCTCGCTGTATTTCCCATTGCGCACCAGATCGGCGATAACCTTGGCGTCTTTGTAATCGTTCTTGGTCGGTGAGTTGTCCTCAAGCTCTTTGCTCTTGTTTACGTGATGCGGGTTAACAACGACGACTCTTACGCCTTCACGCTGCAGATATTCAGCCAGTGGAAACCAGTAGTGTCCGGTGGGCTCGATCCCCAAGACGATTTCCGTCTTGTGATGTCGCCGCTGAAGCTCCTTCATCCACGTTACAAGTTTCGTTAAGCCTTGATGGTCATTGCCGAACACGCAGTCTTTACCGAGCTCGATTCCGCGGAAATCGACGGCTCTGGCGACATGTGTTTTCTTGGCAATGTCGGCTCCGACAACAAGAGTTGATTCGGTAATTTGTTGAATTCGTTGATTCTGTTTCCTGGCGTGTTTATACTTCATTGTAGAGTGCCTCCTGCGCTGGGATTTGTTCTTTGGTCGGAACGTTCCCCAGTATACAGAAGGTACTTTTTTCATTCAAACCTCGAATTCATTCATTACAGGAATGGCTCCATTACCCAATTAAAGACCCTTTGGGAATTGGACGAGCGTTAAAACCGTACGTCTGACCGCTAGAATATTAAAACAAAAAGTCTCACAAAAAAAAGATGGGCAAACAACTGAATGGAGGTGTACTAGGTATTGAATCGGGGGGGCTCAAAGAAGGCACGGAAACCGATTGCAACAGCGGTTTATGATAAGTTTGGGGAGAGAGCATACCAAAATCTAATGAGACGGCTGGAACTGGTACAGAAGGCCATTGCGCTCGAACTTGAAAGATGTACGTATGACAAAAAGTGCATCCTTGCCATGTCCGCAGGCGTCTCTGTCCAGACTTTATACCGCTGGACGGATATCTATAAAAAATATGGTCTACTTGGCCTAATCCCCAAGAAAATGCGTGATGAATTGAAGTATGGCAAACAGGCAAAACAATTTCGCAGCATGGATAGGCGTGCAGTGGAGTATATTGTATCCATGTATCAGCAATCACCCCCTCCCTCCGTTCTCTCTATCTATAAAAAACTTCTCATTGTCGCTGAAGAGAAGGGTTGGAGAATTGGAAGCGTCAGTACGTGCTATCGAATTATACGGCAATTAGCGTCCTCAAATGGCCCTAATTTGGATTCCTAGCCGATCAAAATTTCCAGTTTTCCCGTTGCTATTATTTTTTTGCTTGCAAATCATTATTTTATTCGTTACCGCTCAACAATGGGTTGATGAACTCAATAGAAAAAAACTCGTATTTATTTCATTAGCTCTCTTTATGGTTTGTACTATTCTGTATATAGAAATCAACAGCTTTTCCGCTCTGCTTGCCCTGCGTTTTCTTCACGGTGTCGCATTCGGGATTGCCACGACTGCAACGGGAACGATTGTACTTGACCTTATTCCTGATCATCGCAAAGGGGAAGGCATCGGCTACTTTAGCCTTTTTATGAGTTTGGCAATGGTTATCGGTCCTTTTGTAGGCCTTACGATTATAACAAATTACGGTGCTTTTATTTTGTTTACGGCATGCATCATTTTCGCTTTATTATCCTTTCTTTGTGCAATCATGGCTAGAATTCCGAAACGCACGATTGAAAAGAAGACGGAACAGGCATCGGGTTGGAAGACATTTATTGAACCGAAAGCTATTCCGATATCATTATCGGGCAGCCTTTTGGCTTTTTCATACGGAGCCATCACAACGTTTATCTCTGTTTATGCGAAAGAATTAGGAATGGAGCAGATTGCAAGCTATTTCTTCGTCGTTTTTGCCACGATGATTGTATTGCCAAGGCCGATTACCGGAAAGCTATTTGACCGATTAGGCGAGAATGCTCTCGTATATCCCGGTATCTTCCTCTTTACTGTGGGCATGATCGGATTAAGCCAGGCACAAACGCCATTTGTCTTTTTAGTAGCAGGCGGATTAATCGGATTGGGATATGGTGTACTTCTCCCCAGTTTCCAGGCGATTGCCGTTAAATCGGCGCCAAGTCATCGGAGAGGGCTGGCAACGGCGACTTACTTCGTGCTTTTTGATTCCGGCTACGGATTAGGATCTTATGTCCTCGGTATTGTTGCTTCGGAAACAAACTATCATACGATGTATTTCATTGGAGGTTTAATCGTTGCCTGTACCGCTGTGATTTATTATGCCTTGCATCACAAGAAAACAGTTTTGAGTAAAGCTCATTTATAAGGGATACGATATCGGCATCCTTTTTTTTATTTGCAATTTCTCTTCGCATTTTTTGTATCACAAAAAACAAAGCAAAAAAAGAGCGCTTTATTTATACGATATGCGTTTATTATTTTATAGTTAGATACTATAATATAATTAGTGAAAAAACGAATGGAGGTTTCCGTATGAAAGGAAGAGACATTGCCCGTGTTTGGACGGTTCATCATAAACAACAAAGCCCAATCCATAAAGTCGGCCAGATTCTTGAGCCCGGAAATTGGAAAGAATACGACCCGTTTTTGTTTCTTGCGGAAGACTGGTTCCAGCATGGCGTGTTCGATTTTCATCCCCACCGCGGCATCGAAACGGTAACGTATGTCATTGAAGGGACGCTTGAACATTACGATAATTATGGCGGGGAAGATCAATTAGAACCAGGAGACGCACAATGGATGACAGCCGGACGCGGAGTCATTCATAAAGAAACGGCAGCTGTCGGAAATACCGTGCATAGTTTGCAATTATGGGTCAATCTCCCGCGTTCGAAAAAGATGATAGAGCCCCGCTATCAAAACCTGCGCGCAAAGGATATGCCGGTACGCCATGAAGAAGGCGCCGTCATTCGTGTCTTCTCCGGATCATCTGCTGGGGTTACCGCAAGCACATTAAATCACGTTCCGGTAACTATGGTAGAAATGCAGCTGGAGCCGGGAGTTACCGTGACTCAAGATCTTCCCGGAAGCTATAACGGGTTCATTTATATCCTTGAGGGCAGCGGATATTTCGGCACCAACGAAACCGAGGGAAAGAAAAATCAGGCATTGTTGCTCGGCCCTGGTAATCATTCAAAAGAAAGTGAAATAGCCATTCGTGCTAAAGAGAAGCTTCGCCTCCTGCTCTATGCCGGCGAGCCTGTTAAAGAGCCTGTTGTTGCATATGGACCGTTCGTCATGAATACGGAAGAGGAAATCAGACAAGCAATCGCTGATTACCGTGAGGGGAAGTTTAAATGAAGCTGCTTAATGAATTTATTTCTAGAAGGTTGCCCCTGCTAACTGTATTAATGGCTATTGGCACATATCTTTCACCCGTTTATTGGAAAGTTGCCCCATGGTTTCCAAGCTTACTTCTGGGTGTAGTAATTTTTTGCACGGGACTATCGATGAATATAGAAGCCATTAAAGAGATTCGAACAAAAAAGCGAGAGCTGGTTTTAGCAACCCTATTAAAGTGGACACTTACTGTCTTTATTTCGATTGGGCTCGCCTACCTTTTCTTCTGGTCCAAACCGGAAATTGCAGCAGGTCTGATTTTATCAGGAACGGTCCCAAGCGCCACTGCAGCAACGATCTATACTTTTCTGGCAGGTGGAAACGCATCACTGGTGATCGCCGCTTCTTTACTGGATGTAGTTATTAGCCCTATTGTTACTCCTCTTTCGATGATGGGGATTTCCAGCACACAAGTAACCATTTCAATCTTTAGCTTATTACAATCGTTTCTGTTTATTGTTGTACTCCCCTTAAGCATTGGTCTATTTATTCAACGGGTTCTTCCTCAGTCTACGTCTTATTCAAAGACTGTTACGAAACTCGGATCTTCCGTATCCCTGTTGCTAATTATTCATACGATTGTAGGAAGCGGAAAGGAAGCCATTTCTTCAGAAATACGATTGCTTCCTCTCATCGCGATTGCGACGTTCATTCAAGTTGTGCTTCCGATGGCGGCTGCTTATTTCATCGCCAAAAAGCTTAAGGTTAGTGAACCAGATGCTCGTGCTATATTGTTTCAGGTTGGACTGTGCAATACAGCCCTTGCTGCGATAGTAGCTTTTAGGTTTATAGGCGAGCTTGGGGCGATTGCACCTATCCTGAATATGATTTTTAATCTATCACTAGGCGCTTTTATCTCAAACCACTTCGCTAAAATCGGAACCACAGACGGCTCATTCCCGTTAGTGCAATAAAAGCAAAAAAGAGGTGAATGCAGACGATGGCGACTTTTTTGCCACCGTATTCGCCTGACCTGAATCCAATAGAGCGAATATGGAAATGGCTAAAAGAAGCCGTTATTTTTAACCTTACTATAGTTTCGGAATGATTCCTACTCTTTTATGTTCGTAACCGTACTTTTCTAAATACGCATGTTTTTCTTCCGAATTTATTGGACGCCATGCATAACATAAATGCTCAGGGTTGTTTATCCAAAAGTGATTAAAACAGCAGAATTTTCTCATACATCCTTCATCTTTTGCCCACCAACAATTTTCACATTTTCTGTATTCTTTTATCATTCGTATCTCCTTTTTACACTATGAATATAGTGTATAACTTAATCGTTTTTATCTTGCAATAATAGGAATTTAATCCCGGTTCAGAAGTGGGGAGGCCTGATAACACGCATTCTATTACCCTATAGAGAAGCCGCCCGGTTCTGGGCGGCTCGATTTTTGTTGTATGATGTCAAAACAAAATAGACAATCCAGATGAGACTGACTGTACTTGCTTAAAAAAGTTCCTGCCAAAACGGCGGGCCTTTGCTTTTTTATTTTGTTATAAAGTGACCAACCAATGTTTGTAATTCTTTGGTTAAAATTCCTAATCGCGAAGAAGAATTTTTTAATTCACCAGCAGTTGCCGATTGTTCTTCAACTGCCGCATTCGCCTGCTGAGCCGCAGCCGCAATTTGTTGTGCGCTATTCGCAATAAATTCCACCGATTTTGTAATCTCTTCAATAACCGCCGATTGCTGTTCAACAGCAGCAGCAACCTGGGATGAATTTGCATCAATCTCTTTTGTACTGTTCATAATGATAGTTAATGCTTCTTTGGCCTTTGTTGCTAATTCTTGACCACCCATAACTTCATTTCTAATTCTTGAAATAACATCCACCGCTTGTTGAGTATCCTTTTGATTATCGGTCACAATCTTTACAATGTTTTGAGCTGCATTTCCACTCTCTTCTGCCAATTTCCTTACTTCTCCTGCAACAACAGCAAAACCACGTCCATGTTCACCCGCTCGTGCCGCTTCAATCGCTGCATTAAGAGCCAATAAATTGGTTTGTTCCGACATATGCGTGATCATTGCCACCATTTCTGAGATTTGTTTTGACCCTTCCTCCAACTTTCCAATTATCCCCTCTAACAATTGCGTACTGTCTGCAATCAAGTCTAAGCGATTGCTTACATTCTCAACAGCATTTACCCCGTCTTCTGAGGTTGTTATTGCTTGGGTTGCTACCGCACTGGCTTGTTGGGTTGAAGCTGCAATTTCCTCGATAGAAGCACTCATTTCTTCAAAAGCGGCTTGAAGTTCTTCGATATTTGCGTTTTGTTCTTGCGTATTAGAAGAAGCCTGTTCTAAACTTGCTGCTAATTCTTGCGTTGTCGTTTCTGATATATTTGCTACTTCAGACAAAGCCCCTGCTGTTTCTTTGATTTCGTTTGTATCACTTTGAATCTTTACTGCTAAATTACGTAAACTTTCCGTCATCCCATTGATAGTTGTAGCCAAAATTCCAATAATCCCCTTTGCCTTCACAGCCACTTCTTGCGTTAAATCGCCTTCCAGTACGGCCTGTGAACGCTCGGTTAATTCCATAATTGGCTTTATGATGATATTTCTAAAAATCATAAAACCACCAATAGACAACAACAAAACAATAACAAATCCGTAAAAATGATTGGTAATCCAAAAACTTAATATGATAGGTAGTGTTCCAATAATCATAAATACAATAAAAGCCATAATATTTAAAATATAATTTTTATCCTTCATCTTTCCCTTTCCCTTCATTCCCGTTATTCATCAAATTCTTTGTAGCAATTCTTTTAAATTTGTTATATTTTCTAATAATTTATCAATGTCCAACAAGATTAACAAATCTTCGTTTAACTTTGAAACCCCCAAAATAAACGAGATGTCTTCGTAATCGAGATTTGGTCTTTGAATGGTATGAGCGGAAATGTTCAACACATCCGTGGCCGCATCCACTACTAATCCAATAGGTTGTTCATCTACTTTCACTGTTATGATTCGAGTACTATTCATTTCCTCAGAATCGTCATATTCTAATAAGAATTGGCGTAAATCAATAAGAGGAATTACTTCTCCTCGTAACTCTAAAACCCCCCTCATATACGATGGCAATCTCGGTAAAACCGTGACAGATGCCATCCTATCAATGGAGAACACTCGGTTAATGTCTATGCCAAATTTTACGTTCCCCACGCTAAAAATAATCGCTTTAAAATCCTCCATCTGTCATCCCTTCCTCTTTATAAATTAAAAAGCTGGATACCCTGATAAGGAATATCCAGCTTAAAATATTGGTAGTTCGGCTATCACAATTTTTTTAACTTTACGTCGCTACCTTCTGCTGATTTTCCCCTATCATTGAATGGTTCATTTGAATTCAGTCTACTCATACCACTCTCTTCCAATAAAAGAAAATTCAATTAACTACTATGTGATTCAAGAACTAACAAAATGGACTTTTTGTTAGATTCCCTAATAATTTACTTCTATATAAAAATTGCTTATTGGAAGCAACAACGAAACGGAAATTTTATAAGGTGGAAAAATAAAAAGCACCGCAAGCTTTAGCTACACGGTGCTTTTTGTATCAGAACTTCTAACAGTTAGTGTGTGTGATTTTTTTGTTCATCTTGCTGTGCGGGAGAATATACGATAGAGACGGTAGACACAAGTTTATGGTTTTCATCCAGGGCGTACTCCGCATGATTGTTTGCATTCAATGTCACCGTTATATCATGAGAGCCAGGCTCAAGGCCATCTAAGTGATACCATGGGCCATACATACGCGCCACTTTTACTCCATCTACGTACAAGTGAGCATGCCCCTGATTCGGCGTAGCGGCGCGATTTACATTTTCAGGAGCCCATGTCCAATTGGAAGTTTCCACATGTACATTAAATCCACTCTTTGCATCTGGTTTGACTTCAAGTTTGACTGACGGAGCAGGAGTTCCAGCCGGGTGTAGATAGATTTCATGATGATGAGCGTTTATTGTACCATTACTTATGGTAACGATTTGTTCTTTCGGTTCCCACTCTACCTGTTTCCCGAGTGATTCTGCCAAATCACGAATGGGCACCAGGGTATGTCCGTCAATGATTCGTGCAGGCACTTTCCCTGCTAACTCTTTACCATTCACAAATACTCGAACACCTTTAGAAGCGTGAGAAGCAGTCACCAGGCTGTCAGGAGCTGGTGAAGATGTCTTTTTTACAGTGTGAGCACCGACTACGCTACTATTTACTAATTGCACAAAAATGACTCCTACAACGATAAGGCCAATCCATTTTCTCATAAGGTTTTACTCCTTCCTAACTTGATGAACACAGGATGATGTCTCTTTACGTTCTTTTTCGTAATGATACCACTATAGCAACGATTCCTAGCACTAATGCAACGAGAGAAATATACAGGGGAAGATTGGATGTATTGTCTGTTTGCCCACTCGTTTCGCTTGTATTTTCTTTCGTTGGACTTGTTGCATGATGGCTATGATGGTCTGTTTGTGTATTTTCTTGTTTGGGATGTACCTTTGTAACAGATGCCGGGGAGTCAGAATCCTCTGCACCAACCCATTCTACTACACTCCCATCTTTATACGTTTGTACTGCTTTCCAAACGATTTCCTTTGCGGTGTCGCTTACCTTTCCTTGCATATTGAATTGCTCAAATTCTGTGGCACCTATCCCATTTCCTGTGGCAATCCATGTAACGCTTGTGATTTTATCATTTGCATCTTTCGTTATCTCATATTTCCAACCTGGTTTTGGTTCAAAGCGCGAAACCTTTACGTCATTGGAGAACGTTACTTGTACTTTCGTTGTTGGAATCTCTTTTTCCGTAGGTACACGGACAGTAAATACTTCGTATGCTCCTTGTGTCGTTTCCTCCGGTAATACGACAACATGAGCACTCGCTACGTTAGCAAAAACAAACAGAAGTAAAAAGCATGATAAAAATACCTTTGCTACTTGTTTCATAAATTTTGTCCTCTCTATGTCTTGATATAATAAAATGGGGTAAATGAAGCCTTACGGTATTTATTTTAGATCTGCAATAAGAATCGGAAAATGACTCGAACGGGTCATCTTGGCACCTATATATTCTACTTTGTCTGCATAATATTCTTTATTAGGAAATCTAGTCCGCTGCCAGACCATGACGAACAGCATAAGCGGCTAGCTGCACACGGTTATCAAGGTGAAGTTTTTCTAACAAGTTTTTTATATGATTCTTTACGGTGTTTTCCGCAATGACAAGACGATGAGCAATTTGTTTATTTGTCTCACCCGCTGCAACCCAGAAAAGTATCTCGCGTTCTCGCGCAGTCAAAGAGCTTAGACCCGGTTCATCAGAGGTGCTCCCTGTACGAAAACGATACAATAACCGACTGGCTATTTCTCGAGATACTTCTGTATTGTCTCCAAGCAAAGCATGTAGGTACGTTATCCAGTCGCCGGGCTCCATGTTTTTTAGTAAATATCCTTGCGCACCGAATTGAATGGCGGTAAACAAATCTTTCACATCATCCGAAACAGTTAACATGACAACATGGATTCGAGGATAGGTCATTCTAATTTTCCGAACCGCTTCCAGCCCGTTTACTCCAGGCATATTAATATCGAGAAGAAGTAAATGGGGCTGCAGTTCTCTACAAAGCTCAAACGCTTCCTGCCCATCTGTGGCTTCCCCTACAATAACAAAGGATTCATCTCCCTCTAACACACTTCGAATGCCTTCCCGTGCCAGTGGATGGTCATCCGCAATCACAACGCTATATTGCTTCATTTTTGCCTCTCCTTTGTCACAATCACTTCTGTTCCACACGTCTCTCGATTAGAAAGATGAAAGCTTGCCCCAAGTTCTTTTGCGCGTTCCTTCATCATGAAAATCCCATATTTCTTTACCGGTATCGCAGCGCTTTCGATCCCACAACCATTATCAACAATCTTCAGTCGCCACCCATCTTCTCCTCCTTTCAATTCAATGGTTACATTAGAAGCTCCGGAGTGCTTGCGAATATTCGCAAACGCTTCTTGAATAATCGCAAAGATTTGTATCTCCTCTTTTGGCGTGAATAATGCAGCAGGAAGTTCAATTTCTTCTTCTACGTCAATACCCGTTACTGAACTCCATTCAGAAAGCCACTTTGTAAGCCGGGAGGTCAGTGTCCCCCCCTCTTCGGGTAAAGAACGCAGATTAAAAATAGCCTGACGCACATGGTTATCAATCATGGAAACAGCACGAGAAGCATCCTCGATATGACCCTGCCTGAGTTTAATATTGAGAAAGAAAAGGGACTGGGCGATACCATCATGAAGCTCACGAGCAAGCCGCTCCCTTTCTTCATACACAGCCCGTCTTGCCTGTTCCTGAGCGAGTCGTTCATTCGTTGTGCGGATAATATGGAATGCCCAGAAAGAAAACAAAAGGGAAAGAACAAACGTAAGAACCGTAATATACACATTTCCTGTTTCCATCGATAAGTGCTCAAGCAGGAACTCATGGCGAATATACTCAAACCCTCCAATTAGTAACGTAGGTAAAACAACGGTAAGCACTTGCAAAAGACGATAAGACATAGAAGCCCTCTCCCTTACATAGTAATCTCTAAATATCCTTCTACTTCTATACATATATATCATAACCAATTACTGCATGGGTTAAGATAGCTCATGTGGGCTATGGTTATGTCGGGAAATCTGCGATATATATAAAATGCCACTTCTTAGGTGGCGTTAGATGAATGGAATCGTTTAGTTATTCGTATAATGGGATAGGAAATTCGCAAAATATAGAGAGAAATAAGGAGTTGGATGTCATGAAAAAGAGGATACTTTTTTTGCTTTTTTCCTTTATGCTCATAACGACACAAGTATTTGCTCATTCTGGTTTGAAAAGCAGTTCACCTAAAAACGGGGAGGTGGTAACCCACCCCATCCAAGAAATTACGATACAATTTAGCGGAAATATTGAACGCGGAAGCAAGATAGAAATAAAAAATGAGCAAGGGGACAGCGTTCCGGTACGTAGTATCGATACGGAAGGGAAGGTATTAAAGGCAACGTTAGACAAGCCGTTACCAAACGGCAGCTATAAAGTTCGTTGGATGAACATTGGAGAAGACGGTCATCCGCTCAGAGGGAATCTTTCTTTTCAGGTGAAAGTTCCGCAAGGAGAGCAGGCGGGAGAAAGACGAGCGCCGTCTAAGGAAGATACACAGCCAGCGCCCGAACAATCAAATACGGATCATCAAAATGAGGAACAACAGCAAGAGAATTCCGCTTTTATGATTGGCTTTATTATCATTGGTATCTTAATCATTGGATCGCTTATCTTCCTGTTTCAGAAAATGAAAAAATAACGATAGTGTCCGATTTCATTAATTTTATGAACTAAAGCAGCCGTTTCAGATTCGGAACGGCTTTCAAGCTGAAACCCTGCCTTTTAAAAGGCAGGGTTTCATGTTTAATCCTAAATCAAATGAAGATTACACTTCCTCAACAGGAATGATTGGAAGAATCACATGTGAGGGATATTTCTCGTTATGATAAACGGTTTGTTTCGCGGGCTTCGTTTCACCGCTATCTTTCATCGTTTTCCCTGTATTCGGATTTGCGTCAAAACGCGGGAAATTACTGGAGGATATTTCAACCCTTATACAGTGGCCCGGAAGAAAAACGTTACTGGTCGCCCACAAATCAATCTCATACTCAACCACTTCCCCATTTAAATCCGCCTCAGGTTTGTAGCCGTTTCGATATCTAGCACGAACGATTCCATCGGTTAAATTATAAGCCGTTCCGTCAGGCAAGACATCTACCAGCTTCGCAGTAAAATCGGTATCTTTCGCATCCGTTGCTGCCCAAAGCTTCACTTTAACGTGCCCCGTCACTTCCAGTGGCGCTTTCAAAGGTTCCGAAGTATAGACCAGGACATCCTCTCTTTCCTCAATACGCCTTTGATCACGCGGTCCCATCGTATTCACGCCATCATATAATGTAGCTCCTCCATGAGTCGGAACCGGGTTTTTAGGATCATATACGAATCGGTCGACCGTCTCATCCCCCGGTTTTTCCGTTGATAACCTTCCGTCGCCGAATCGTGTATTGGCTCCGCCTTCACTGTGGAAGTAGTATGGCACGTATTTTGTGCGGGCAAGCGGCCACTCATATTCATCACGCCACTTATTCATTCCCATTACAAAGATTTTAACCGGCGCTTCTTCGGTAATATTCGTATCCTTTCCTTTTAGCCAATAATCAAACCAGCGCAGATGAAGATGGGTGAGATCTTCGCGCAGATCGATCCAGTCCCCGGATGAATGAACCCCGAATGACCGTTCACCGAGACCAGTACGGAAGTCTCCGTGTCCCCAGGGTCCGATAATTATTTTTTGATAATGTTTTGCCTTACCGTCCGCTTTCTTTTTCATTTCCGTGTAGTTTTGAATCGTGGAGTTCAAAAAACAATCGTACCATCCTCCGACATGATAGGCCGGAACATTGAATCGATCATACTTATCGACGATACTTGTTTTCTTCCAAACATCATCTTCCAAGTTACGGTTCATAAAATCAAAGAAAAACTCCGCGACACCAAGCTCTTCTATAGGCGGCCAATCCTTGATCGGTGCATATCGGTACCACTCATCAATATGATTCATACTGTTCGCCATTTTTTTTATCGCTTCAGCATAAGACTTTGCATCCCTGTGTTTTCTCCTTAAAAGATCCGGTACAATGGATTCAAGCGTCCACGTTTCCATAAGTCCCAATCCCAAGGCACCATTTTGGTAAAAACCACCATCCCTCTGGTCGTTCAATGTCATAGCCGGGAAAATTGCATGCAAATGCGGCGGGCGCTCGGCAGCTGCCAGCAATTGCGTGAATCCATAGTAAGATAGACCGAACATTCCGACTTTTCCAGAAGAATAAGGCAATGAGGCCGCCCATTCTACCGTATCATAACCGTCTTCAGCTTCATATGTGAATGGATGAAATTCCCCTTCAGAATGATAACGGCCCCGAACATCCTGGATGATGACAACATAGCCATTGCTGACAAGGCGGTTTGTGTCAAGGTAGCGGTGTGAATAAAAGGGCAAATCTTTGCCATAAGGAAGTCGTGTCAATAATACGGGAAATTCCCCTTCCTGATTCGGTCGATAAATATTGGCATACAACACTGTCCCGTCTCGCATCGTACATGGAACATTTTTTTCTATCAAGATTTGTGTTATCTCCAAATTATTCGCCCCTCTGTTTTTTCCGTATCGTTTTATTCAAAAGTAACTCTTTTCTCAATATCCGCTTTCACCTTTGCTGTACTAGTAACAGCACTAACTAGTAACATAACTACTATATTAATCGTAATCGCTACTATACCAATATCAAGATCCTTTATAAACTGTGGAAATTTAGGAAACAAGGTACCCATAGTCATATTGGTAATTGTTACATAAGCAACCGTGGCTACACCAGCTATTATCCCGGCAGAAGCACCCAGTTTGGTAACAGGGTTTTTCTTCCATAAACTAAAAAGTAAAGATGGAAATAATTGTAATACAAAACTATAAGCCATGATTAGCAATGCAACCATTGTGTTTCCACCATAAAAAGTAAAAAATAAAGAAGTTAACGCAACGACAGGTACGAAAATACGAGTTAATCGCGCAAGTTGTTCGTTGGTTGTATTCGGTTTCATAGCCTTATAAATATTTTTTGATAAAATCGTAGACGCTGTTAGCAGTAACATGGAACAGGGGATAAGCGCCGCCAACAAACCTGCAGCTCCTATGACCCCTACAAACCATGGGTCAAATGTTGCTTTTGCTATTTTAAATAAGGCTAAATCTGACTCTGCTCCTTTTAAATTCGGTATTTGTAAAAGAGCAGTGAATCCGATAAACAGTATAAACACTAAAACAATTTGGTAAATTGGTAAAATGGCTGCATTCTTGCGCAATGCCCCTTCATCCTTTGATGATAAACTTGCACCAAAGCAATGTGGCCACATATACTGTCCCAAAGCAATGATTAAACATGTAGAAATGTACCAGGATATACTAAGCCCTTCGTCAGGCAGTAATAAAAATCCCGGCTTTGCAGCATCTAATGTTTCAAACATCGGCTTGATGCCACCGTAATAGTGATAGGGTAGATAAATACCTAGAAATAGAATAACGATGAGCATGAGAAGATCTTTTAAAACGGCTGTCCATGCCGAGCCATGAATCCCGGATACATAAACAAATATCGTAACTGCGATCATACCTATCCATACGGCTAAAGTCGGTGAAATTTTTCCATAAGAAGCTTCTGATACAATGATTTGAAATCCCTTTAACTGTAGAACGATATATGGAATCATAGAAACGACACCAACAATTGCCACTAATAATCCCAACGTCTTACTGTCATATTTCTTCGCAAAAAAATCAGATTGTGTAAGTAAGCCATGTTTTTTTGCGTAACGCCAAATAGGAGGTAAAATCCAGTACGGTACAATATAAGTTAGCGCACAAAATATATAGATGGCAGGGCCCCCCATTCTGTATGCTCCTCCACTTGCACCTAAAAACACAAAGGTTGAAAACATTTCTCCTGCCATTAGTACAAACATGATTAATGAACCGAAGTTACGATTAGCAACTGCCCATTGTTCTAGCTGCATTTCCTGCCCTTTACGAGCACGAATACCTAAATAGAAAGCAACTAAAAAAGTAATTGTTATAATTAA
>NZ_BJXX01000116.1 GCF_007991215.1 Aneurinibacillus danicus | reverse complement strand
GTTTTAAAAAGATATAGTGTTAAAAATTGTAGATTGCTATGGAGATTCAATAAAATTTATTGGTTATAGAAAGGAGGTGTCCTGCTCCAAATTGTTATGATTCTCGGAGCAGGATTCTGCTTATGATTTCGTTTTTTAAAAAACTTCGTTCTTCTGGAGCGAAACAGCAGGAAGTCGAACAAGCCCCCGCAGCGGGTGAAGAACATGCCGAACCTGAGAAAACGGAAGAAGTCCGCCCGGTGATGGGGCTTTATTTTCCGAAAGAATTCGACAGCCAGTTCGCCCAGGAGGACCGGTATGTGATGCAGTTTTTCCTGAGCGAGCTGCCGGAAGTGGCGGAAGGGAAGCTTTCGATTGATGGATATAAAATCGGACAGGATATGACCGGGCTGTCGCTGCTTGCGGTGCTGCGTAATAATATGGATGCGGACATTGCGCTAACGCGCGTGCCGCTGGTGCTGCAGGATGCGGCGCAGAATACGATTGCGCGCAGCGTGTTCGATATGAGCGAGGCGGGCGTGGTGCCGGCGCACAGTGCGATGCCGTGGCGTTTCGTCTTTCCATACAGCGATTTCCTGGTGCCGCAGGCCGATCTGTCTTCCTGGTCGGTCGGCTTCCATATGGAGAACGGCGAGATTCAGACGCAGGTGTCGGAGGTTGATTTCGAACCGGCGGACCAGTTCTCGATGTCAGAGTATATTGAAGAGCGCGACCAGCAGGTGATTGATGAGATTAAACGCGCGATTGAGCAGACGGAGAACCAGGTGAATTTCATCGGAACGACAGTGAATTATACGGAAGACGGCAGTCTGGTGGCCGAGCTGTTCCTGCGCAACGGGCGCAGCGAGGAAGTGGCACTGGACAAGGCGATGGTGTTTACGTTACGTGATGCGGCGGGCGACGTGGTGGCGTCGCGGACGCTCGATATGTCGCAGGTGAAGCTGTCTCCAAAGTCTGTGACGCGCTGGACATTGACGTATGATAAAGATACGCAGCAGAAAGAGAATCCGGATCTGAGCGAGTGGCTGGTTGAGGTAGAAAAGAAGTAGGTTAATAGGTAGGAACTTGTGATTAAAGCGACGGGACGTTTTATACGTTCCGTCGTTTTTGTGTTTTTCTTATATTTTGTATTATAAAATATAAGAATATTTGAGTGATATGAGAAAAAGAGTGCTGGAGGAAGTTTGATGTCTAGTTTTAATAACAGTTTTTTACATAACCATTTGGTGATTAATTCAAATCTCTTGCGTTTGATTTCTGACATTTCTATTTATAAAGGAAAACAAAGCCTGTACGAACAGCAATCTCCTCAGGTTTTAAGAAAGTTACAGGAGGTTGCCACCATTCAAAGTACAGAGTCATCCAATCGGATTGAAGGCATTGTGATTAGGAATCAGCGGCTAAAAGAGATAATGGCAGAAAAAACAACACCACAAAATCGTTCTGAAAATGAGGTGGCCGCATACCGTTCCGTACTTTCTCTTATTCATAGTTCAGCATCCGATATTATGATTCGACCGAGTGTAATTCGACAACTGCATCAAATGCTATATTCTTTCTCGCCAGGAGAGGGAGGGAAGTGGAAATTTAATGACCATGAGATTACAGAAAAACATCCGGATGGAACGGTTCATGTTCGTTTTAAACCGACACCGGCTATCCTCACCGATGAAGCGATGAATAACCTGTGTAAGAATTTCTCCCTGGCCATGGAAGAAAAAAATCCGCATGAACTTATTATTATTGCTGCTTTTATTTTAGATTTTTTATGCATTCATCCGTTTCGTGACGGAAATGGAAGGATGGCTCGTCTGTTAACTCTCCTCTGCCTGTATCAAGCAGGATATAATGTAGGACGATTTATTTCTTTAGAGAAAATTATCGAAGAAACAAAGGATAGTTATTACGATACCTTATATAAATCTTCAATTGGCTGGCACGAAGGGCAGCATAACATCCTTCCGTGGCTGGAGTATTTTCTTGGTACAATTTTAAAGGCATATCGTGAGTTCGAAAGTCGCGTAGGAGTCATTGCAAGCACCAGAGGTCAGAAAACAGAGCGGGTAAGAGAAATGGTGATGAGCTTTATCGTTCCCTTCCAGGTGCGGGAAATTGAAGAGCGTTGCCCCGATATTAAGCGGCCAACCATTAATGCTGTTCTTAAGGCAATGAGTGATGAAGGGATTATTGAGCGGGTTGGGTTTGGACCCGGCACAAGATGGAAAGTAAAGTAGGTAGTATGGGTAGAGGATTGTGAAGTTATTTGTAAACAATTAGAAGTGTGAGCAATGAGTAATCCGGCATGCTGGAAGCGATGGAGAAAAGGCAGAGCCGGATGATGAACCGCTGACAGGCGAATTTTGCTATAATAGAAATGAAGAAAATGAACGCCAATAGTATGGTCGCGGACATTATAACATTGATTAGGAGGCGACAATATGGCTATCGAAAAAGAATTGCTGCATGAAATGATTGAAAAATTGAGTGACTCTGATAAAAAAACAGCTTTTGATTTTTTGCAGTATCTGCTTGAGCGCGCGAAAAAGAAAACAACTTCTTGGGATGAGAATGACATCCGTGATAACCAGCTTGAGACGCGGGCAGTCATTGATTCTATCCAGCATGAGGTGGCCGGGATAAAGAGAAAGATAACCGGCTTGCGGGAAAGTGCGGCTACTAAGCAAGATTTGCAGTTTTATGACATGAAAATTAGTGAACATGAGCGGGAGATTTTCAAAATCAAACAGCAATGAAAGAAACGGCAGAACTCTCAAGCAAGCTCTGCCGTTTTTTGTGAAAATCGTGGGGAAAGGGAAGAGGAAAGAAGATCCAGTGAAGAAAAAGGCCGTCACCTTTACCTCGATTTTCACTTTTCGAGGTTCTCAAGCCATGATTTTGCGACTTCAAGAGTGGAAGCATGGCTTGTAATGACGTTAGAAATAGGGACTTTTTTGTTGAAAATAAAAGGAACGTATTTTACTTCCGGACGTGAATAGAAATCTCCGTGATTCCCAAGTTGATCCTTTGTGCGGAAAGTCATGCCGTGGTCAGCTGTTAAGAGAATCAACGTGTTATCATACACTCCTTGTTCTCGCAATTGTGCAATAAGTCTGCCCAGGTATTCGTCTGTCCATATGATTCCTTCTCGATAGGCTTGTTCGCCGCACCAGTGGCCCAAAAATTCGAGCGTAGGGTCGTGAATAAAAGCAAAAATGCCGTCTGCCTCTGTTTTTAGAAGATGCTTTATCACGGTGAGACTGGTATTGTGCACCCATTGACTGAGATTTTTGAGCTGTACAAAAGGAGTCTGAGATATATCAGTTGGATAGCTGTGTTTTATCTGATCTTTAAGCTTTCTTAGATGAGGAAAATTCGGCTCGATTTTAAATTCGAGCGAATGATTCGTGAGCAGATTGGATTGATCTTTCCAAGATTCCCATAATAAGATGTCGAGTCGCTTCTGACGTGGAATATTAATTTGGGTCAACCATGCCGAATCGGAGCGGGGAAGAAGATTAAAGACAAATTTATTATGCTGAACGGCGAGCTTGAGCAAATGATCTTGAGAAGAGTCTTGCACTAAACGTTCAATTTGTAGAAAAGGTTCTTGCGTATGATCAAGAATAATATCTCGACCAAAGAACATGCGTGCAATACCCGTTTCCGTATGGGGAGGGCGAGCACCGAGACAATCGCTAATTTTTACCCCTTCACGAGTGAGAAAATCAAAGTTAACAGCAAGAACTCCTTCTATCGAAGCACTTTTTCTGTACTGATATAGATAGTCAGCTCCCAGGGCGTCTGCCATAATGATAATTACGTTTCTATGCCCCTGTTCTTCTATGATTTCAACAGCATCCGAAGTAAGGTTCGGCCTTCCCGGAGAAGGCCAACCGGATCCTGATCCTCCCATGCCATGCCCCCCTTTGCTTTTTCGCAAAATATCTATAAGTAATAAATTGTTTTGGTTATAATTGTACCATAAGAAGAAGGAAGTTTACGAAAAGAATGGAGTGTCAAAATGATTGTACGCTCAATTGCGGTATCTAATTTTAAATCTTTTTCCGAAGAGGTAAAGTTGCCTTTAAAAGGGCTGAACGTATTAACAGGCATTAACAGTACCGGTAAAACGACACTACTTCAGGCGTTGCTATTGCTTAAGCAAACATTTGAAGAGAAACATCCGCAATTAATGCTTGATGGACCGTATGTATCTCTGGGAAGCTTTAAAGAAATTGTATATAACTATGATATAGACAAGGAGATTACATTCACCTTAGAGATCTCATATGATTTACAAGAACAAAATTACAAACATTCTTTTATAAACCGGATTCATAAATTTGTGAATCGCATCACTTCTGAGCCTCGCCGTGTAGATTTATTGTTATCGTTTGGATTTAAAGAGATTCAAGATGAAATTTGTGTTAGTACATATAAGGTTACCTACAAAATTCACACGAAGAGTGGAAGATGTGTGAAGTCAAAGTTGAAAGTCAAACGGCTTAGCAGTGGAAAGTATGATATTACAATCGAAAATGAGCCTGAAGAAATCAAGAATGCAAATCGTTTTAGCGAAAAAAACTTTTCCAATTGCGAAGTAGAATTTAGTGGCCTATTCCCTATTGAATTTCATGGAATATTTCGAGGCTATACCGGTAATTATGGGCAAATTCCTTCCTTTTATTCCCATGCTGTGTCAGATCTTATCGCTTATGCTCTTCAACAGGTAAGTTATATAGGTCCTCTGCGCGGTGAACCTCAACGGCTCTATCAATATACTAACGTACCAAAACAAATGGACCGTTCCGGCCATTATGCGGCATACTTCTTTAATAAAGAAAAAAATAAACCCATTACATATTTTACTTCACCTACAGCAGAGCAGAAAGAAGGTACGTTAGCAGAGGCTGTAAACCATTGGCTTTCAGAGCAATTTAAAATAACGCAGGAAGCGAATACTGATCAACTGCATGAAAAAGTTCTTCATGTTTACTTAACCGCCGGAACAGAATCTGAGCTTCCTGTTAACCTGGCCGGAGTGGGATTTGGTATTGGCCAACTTCTTCCAATTATTGTTGAAGGACTTCGTTTGCCTCAGGGCTCTTTATTTATCATAGAGCAGCCTGAAGTGCATTTACATCCTTATGCGCAATCCGTACTGGGGGATTTCATGCTTTGTTTAGCAAGGAAAGGAGTCTCCGTCATTGTTGAAACGCATAGCGATCATATGATTCATCGGTTGCGGAGAAGAATCGTAGAGGATGCCCAGGGAAAAATGCAGGAGCAAATCGGGATGTTTTTTGTGGTGAATCCTGGCGGGAAAGGAGCAAAGTTACAGGAGCTTATCATTGACGAGTTGGGAATTATACAGAATTGGCCACCAGGCTTCTTCGACCAAAGCGAAAAAGAATTGAAGGAGTTGTTCAAAGCCCAGATGGAGAGGAGAAGAAGGGGATGATTTGCACTTTCGATCCGCGATTGTTATTCTGGTCGACGGAAGAATATGAGCAAGCTCAGTATAGACAACAGCTTATGGAAAGCTGCTTTTTACATATGGACTGGCTTCAGGAAATGGCGTGTTCTGAACTTGTTCTCGATAGGGAGGCAGAACGTTTATATTCCCGCTTTCCGTGGAACCGTCCGCTATATCCTGAGTTAAGCACGTTTACCCATCTTTTTTTCGAATTTATTACCAAGTTTCCCCGCATTCAATTGTCTTCTCGCCATTCGGTAGATGATATAACAATACAGCCGGATCTATGCGGAGAAGGCTTTGAAGAAGATAGAGAACCTTTCATGACAGCTTTACTATCATTGATAAAAAATGAGGATTCTTTTAAGTATCTTCTCACATACGAGCATGACAACTTTCGCGATAGGCGTTTTCTTGATGTAATTACCCCGAAGCACAGCTATGAGCTTTCCATTCTTGCCGATGAAGACGATTGGTGCGTAAGCTTTCTGGAGTTTGGCGAACGTGACACACCTGAACACTTCAGAAAGCTAATCCGTGGATATTACCTAAAGTATTACCAACAACATCCTCGCTACAGCGAACATGTATGGGAATATGTTATCACGGAAGAATTCACCAAAACTTTGGAAAAATGTCGACATCAAGAGGCGGTATTTCAGGATGTCATCGATTCGCTAACCGTTAAAATTTATAACATTCAAAGTGCAAGTAAAATTGATGAGAAGAAATTCGGTCGCCTATACGTGGGGGGACGGAGAGGCGACCGTATCGAGTACGAAGAGAAGGAAGAAACGATTTACTTTCTCAGATATTTAAGCTCCAGCGAGCATGATGATTATAAGATTCGGTAGTTGCGATGCATCCACTCCCATAAAGCTAAATCCCCTTCGTCAACAGGGACATTCGCTACGTGACAAATTCGCTTGAAGACGTCCTCGATTTCTTCGTAATTCCTGGAGGGAGAATAGGTCTGTGGAATAAAGCGGTAAAATGTCAGAAAGCGAAAGATATGTACATCGACAATAGCCAGTGAGGTAGCATATCCGGTATTACGGAGGAACCAACTGGCGCTTTTCATCCCCATTCCAGGGCATTCCATGATTTTAGCTCTTCGCGCTTTTTCCTCGGGTATTGCTCTTAAAATAGCAGGTAAATTCCTTTGGTTATCATGAAGGAGCCATTGTGCCGCTTTAAAAATCGTACGAGCCTTTGTTTTAGGGTAGCGGTACTTTCGAAACGTTCCCTGCCGGGTCCGGGGGGCGAATTGAGACATCATAAGCTCTCTTTCCAGTATGTTTATCATTTGATTTTCGAATGTTTGATAATACTTAAGCTGGAATAAGCCTTTCTGCTGTAAAATCTCGAAAGCGGATTGGTTAAGTTCGTACGGAATTCCATAGCCGCCAAGTAAGCAAAAAAACAGTTCATTATGCATTTGTTCCGGAGTCAACGATTTATTTTTTCTTTTGTTTGTATGTAGTGAATATGTAGTCCAAATAGATATAAGCTTTTTGATTCCTGTATTCATAAGTACACATCCTTTTGAAGGGAGGAAATTGCTGGTATGAAAATGGGCATTGTCTCAGAAACGGTGGAAGATGTCTTGCTTTATTCGTCAGGCCGTGCTGCGGTCAGAATAGGAGGAGGCAGTTTCACTGCCCAAGTCTCCGCTATGTATGGAAACGATACGTCTCTGCTGACCTGGATCGGGGAGGACCTGGCGCCAGCCATGACTTCTACTTTAGCGGAAAGCGGAGTGTGTGTACAGGGGATAATTAGTTCGTCTCGAACGACTAAATATATTATGAAGGCTCAGGCTAACGATAAGCGAGATACAAAAATATACATTCCTAAAGACCAAAAATATATGCTTGAGAAGATACCGGATGAATTTAAGCAAATGGATGTTCTTTTGCTCTATCCTTTACCGATGGACATCATAATAAGCATTGTGTCTGCTTGTAAACAGAGTGTTTCTGTTCTTGCTTTTGATCCCCAATCTACATATGAAGATATTTCAGAGATAGAGCCGCTGTTCCCCTATTTGTCGTATTTATTCCTAAATAAACAGGAGTTGCAAGGGCTGTGCGGTTATAAAGAGGTAGAGCATTGTCTTTCCAGGCTTCGCCAACTTTATAAGGGGAACGTTATGGTCAAGGATGGGGTAAATGGTTCGTTCATATATACCGATGAAGATGAATTGCTATATGCCTTGTCATATGAGGCTGTGCCCGTTTGTCCGATTGGAGCGGGTGATTGTTTTAATGTTGTCTATTTAAGCGAGCGGATGAGGGGAGCGGACATTCAGACAAGCTTGGATATGGCTTCTTATGTTTCGGCTAAGATAATTGAGCACGAGTTTCCGGATCCGTCTTTTTTGGAGAGAGAGAAAAATATTCAGGAGTGGAAGAGCGGGCAGCGAAAGAGAAATGCCAGACTCTCTCCACGGGTTTATCTGGCAGCGCCTTTCTTCTCCGACTTAGAATTGCGCTGGGTAGAGTTCATATGCGAACAGTTGGAACAGGAAGGGCTTCAGGTTTTCTCTCCTTCGAGAGATGCCGGCATTATTAATGAATATACAAGCAGGGAAGAGCGGAAAGAGATTTTCTTGCGGGATATCATCGAAATTGAGAATTGCGATATTGTAGTTGCCCTTACTGATAATGATGATCAGGGAACGCTCTGGGAAATCGGATACGCTTACGCGTTAGGGAAACCTGTATATTGTTTGCAGACGTCAATGATAAAAGCGGTAAATAATATGATTTCCCATTCGTCTGTCGTTGTTCGGAATGTGGAAGAACTAAAACGAGTGATTCGAAATAATTTAAGGGGAAGTGTATGGAAGTAAAATCAATGGTGCTGCTTTTTTCAGGCGGTGTTGATTCAACAACGTTGTTGGCGCTATGTCAAAAAAATCAGTATGATGTTTTTCCGTTATATATAAATTATGGTCAGAGAGCGCATCGACTAGAAGAAGAGGCTGTACAGAAGCTAGGTCAGCACTATGACGTACCCGTTAAGAGAGCGGTAGTGCCTATACCTGCGTTTTTAAATGGAAGTCAAATGATGAATAAGGAAGAAAAGCTTCCTGTTATTAAGGATGAAGGACAGGCATTTGCGGAAGAGTTCATCCCGCATCGCAATCTCTTCTTGCTTACACTGGCGGCGATGTATGCGCATTCTTTAGGGATATCAACAATTGGTTTAGGAATTTACAGCGGAAGTAGGTTAAGGTACAGCGATTGTACACTTGAATTTTTGCAGAAGGCACAGGAGATGATTACGATTTCAAGCGGCAATAGCGCCATTCGTATCTATGCTCCTTTCATTCATATGGATAAGGGGCAGATTACAAAGATAGCTGCGGATTTAGATGTTCCTGTTCATGCTACCGTATCTTGTAATATGGGAATTTATCGTTCCTGTGGTGTGTGTGCGTCTTGTATAGAGAGGCAACGGGTGCTTAATAATGTTTTTAAAGGGTGAGAGAACGAACGGCAGAGCCCTCAAGGGAGTTCTGCCGTTATTTTTTCCGCACCTTTCTTATTCACATGGTTTGCGTCCCGGAAATACGAATCATCCAGCGTCGGTGGGATAATCACGAATTCGCCATTATGCTGCTTCGCTACACTGTCAATGAATTGCCGATAAGCGGCCTGCTCGGCTGCATACTGTGTCTTCATCACATGCTCAAACGCCTGGGTACGGGGCAGTTGTAGCACCGTAATCTGTACTCCATGCTCTGAAAGCTCGCCCATCAAGCGTTTCAGCGCCTGTGTCTGGGCACCTTCAAGGCGGTACTCCGGCATCCAGCGCTTCGCCACTTCCGCTGCATAGTTCGGACCAAAATGCTTCGCATCCCGCCCCTCTACGGGAGGGAGTCCCCACTTATAAGCGTATTTATCGCGGGGCTGCTGCGGCAGCTTGCCTTCCCAGTACAATTTCCACATTTGGGTCCATACTTCGCGCAGTCCGTATGAATACAGCAGCCAGCCGAATGCCAGGTCCGCTTTCTCTTCGACATGCGGCACCTGCAGTCGTTCCCATAGCGTCGCATGGTAGCGGAACTTATTGTCCGCGTGATCGGTCGTGCTATTGAGCTGATGCTCATTGACTGAGATCATCACGCGCTGAAGATTAGGCATCTTGTCTTTGTGCCGCTCATACAGGTGCAGCATATCGACCGCTTTGCCGCCGCTGACGCTTAAGTTGAACACTTCATCCGGTTTCAGTCCGTAGCGGGCGGCCAGCAGCGGCGGGCGCAGCGCGTCCATGCTTTGAGAGTCACCCAGTACCAGCAATTTGATTTTCTCTGTGTCCTGTGCCTCAAGGCGTTTCTCTACATCAGTAATCTGGCCGATAAAGCTGACCGGGCTTATGCCGTACAGCGCCGGGTTACGGAAGAGGAACGCTTCACACAGCACGACGAACAGCAGTGCCCAGATGAACCCTCTCATCCACCAGGACGGTTTGCGGCGCCGACGCAGCGATCTGGTTTGTTCACTAGAATTGGAAGTAGATAAAGTCATGTTTTTCACCTTTAATCATCGCTATCACTACAAATACGAGCAGAGCGTACACCAATCCGCGGGCAGGCGCCGGAACCCGGCGGTGCCACCAGGAAGCGATGCTTGTCTCATGGCGGCGCACCACATACTCCAGCAGGTGCACGGCATACAAAATCATCACAAGCCACAGATACGACGCCTGGGAAGCCACCTGCTGCGCAAAGTTGGCCCAGCCTGCCGGATCAAACATCGCACCGATATAATCAAACGCATCCTGCACACCCTCTGCCCGGAAAAACACCCACGTAATTGTGGTAAGCTGGAAAAAGATAAACACCGCAACCGCGTGATAGACCCAAGAAATGATGCGGGAGACCGCAGCACGCGGAGAAGGCAGGCGGTCCAGTAGCTTTTTCAGCCCGTCTGCATACCATTTATGAACGACAAGCATGAGGCCGTGCAGGAATCCCCAGATGACAAACGTCCACATCGCGCCATGCCACAGTCCGGAGATCAGCATGGCCGTAAGCAGGTTCACGTCTTTGCGAATGCGCCCTTTGCGTGAGCCGCCCAGCGGAATATAGATGTAGTCGCGAATCCAGCTGGACAGCGTAATGTGCCAGCGCCGCCAGAATTCAGTCGCGTTGGCGCTGATGTACGGACTGAGGAAGTTCATCGGCAGGCGGTAACCGAACAGGTAGCCGAGCCCGACCGCCATGTCGCTGTAGGCGGAGAAATCGGCGTAAATCTGGAACCCGAACAGGTACGCGCCGGTCCATGCTTCCGCCATCGTCAAATCGGCCGGGCTTTTGAAATAGTCATTAACGATGGGTGCGACCTGATCGGCGATAAGAATTTTTTTAGCCAGCCCCCATAAAATGAGATAGACACCGTATTTAAAGTGCGTCGGCGTCAATGTCAGATTAGGTGTCTGTTCCACCTGGGGCATAAATTCGTGTCCGCGCATAATCGGCCCGGCCAGCTGGTGCGGGAAGAAGGCAATAAACACCCAGAAGCGCAGATAGGAATTCGTCGGCTGGATGCGTTCCTTATAGACGTCCACCAGGTACGCGATAAGCTGGAAGGTATAGAACGAGATTCCGATCGGCAGCACGATAGTAGACCAGAAGCCGTCCCTGGCAACCAGCGTTAGACCGGTAACCGTCTCAAGGTTCTCGATAATAAACATCGAATACTTAAAGAACGCAAGGTTGGCGACGTTCATGATGATTCCAAGCGTCAGCCAGAAACGGCTGCGTCCGCGCGGAATCTGGCGCGCAATCAGGTAAGATATAAACGAGACGCCAAGAAACAGTCCGAGAAACCCCCAGCTCGCCGCCGCATAGAACAGGCAGTTGGCGACACCGAGCAGGACGAGCCGGGCATTGCGAAACAAATAATACAGCACAAACGTAATGATAAGCAGAAAAAAGAATTCAGCCGTATGAAATAACATAGAACGTCCATCCTTATGTACGAAACTGAAAAACGAGACACAGGCGGCGCGTCTCGTTCCTTATGCAAAATATCTTTTTTATTTTACCATAAAACAGGCGAAGATGACGAAGCAGAAAACAACCATGGCGTCTCAGCCACAATCCCGACATGAAAATGATGGGGAAGAT
>NZ_BJXX01000115.1 GCF_007991215.1 Aneurinibacillus danicus | reverse complement strand
TCACGATTTTCACAGAAAAAGGAGCGCAATTATAGTCTGATGGAATATTGGAAAGAGAAATCGGTGCATTTCGCAAAATTTTCCCGCCGGGCGCGCATGGAGCTGATTCCGTGCCTGCGGGAAGGAGAACTGCTGGTCCATACATACGGACGGTTCAAAAAAGAAGGAAAGGAATTGCCGATAATACTGGTGAACGCGAACTTTTTTCATCTGGATGGCGGTTACTCCATCTCGGGAATGAAGTATAGCGACGGGACGGTAATCGAGCGTTCGTTAGGCGGCTTCTATGTTTATCAGGATATGGATGGAGAGGTGCGGATCGATACCATAAAAGATAAGAAGATTTCCGACTTCGCGGGTGCGTGCTGGGCGTTGGAATCGTCGCCGCTGCTGCTGCCAGTCTTGGAAGCAAGTGTCCATATGGAAGCGGCCATTGCGACGGAAGCGCATCCGCGTACGGCCATCGGGCTGACGGACGATAGCGTGATTCTAGCGGTAACGGACGGACGGCCTGCAGGATTGACCTGTTATGCGCTGGCTGACCTGCTGAGAAAGGCGGGGTGTCACACTGCGTTAAATTTGGATGGCGGACGGTCCTCCCAGCTTGTCATCCGCGGCAAACAGATGAACCGGCAGTGGATGCGGCGCAAAGTATTCGCGGCATTGGCCGTCTATAATTAAGTTTCAGGAAGAAAAAGGATAGTTTCTGTGTGTGTCGAATAACTAACACAGGTATTTTCTTGATATTTCAAAGGTGGCAGAGGTAAAAATAATATAGCCTTTGCTTTCGCTTAAAAGTATAAAGAGAAATCGGGAGAGGAAGCGAGCAGCTTGAAAAAGAAAATAAAGCAACTACTTATCTGGAGTACTCTGATAACAAGTATAAGCGGTGGTGTTGCACCTGTGTGGGCCGCGGAGGACGCGGCGCAGCCGCAGGAAGCGAGGAACATTCCCTATGCGGCCCAGGAAGCGCGCATTCATGAAGTGCTGCAAAAAATCATGGAAGAGCACCTCAACAGCGAGCATGATATCAAGCGTCTGACAGATGGAGCGATCCGGGGCCTGCTGGAAGAGGTGGGGGACCCGTATACGACCTACTTTACGGAGCAGGAGTTCGAGGATTTTTATAATGGTTTGGAAGGCACATTTGCCGGTATCGGGATTTATATACAACAGCAGGATAATAAGCTTATCATCCAGAGCATTTTCGAAGAGTCTCCGGCGGAGAAAGCCGGTTTGCGCGAGGGAGATGAAGTCGTTGCAGTGGACGGAAAGCGGGTAGCCGGGCAATCCATCGAACAAGTGACGGAATGGATGAAAGGGGAACCTGACTCCAGCGTCGAGTTGACCGTGAAGCGGGGTGGAAAAGAACATACCGTGCAGTTGAAGCGGGAAATTCTGCAATTTTCCCCGGTGGATAGCCTGATGCTGGACAATAAAATCGGCTACATGACTCTTTATACGTTCTCTGACAATAGTGCGGAAGTGTTCCGCAAGCATTTGTCCCGACTGCAAAGCGATGGAATGGAAGGATTGATTCTTGACCTGCGGGATAACGGCGGAGGATATTTGGACGCAGCCATAGAGATTGCGGACATGTTCGTCGATAAGGGGGCGCTGGTCCATGTGAAAGATCGGAGCGGAAAACTGACCGATATTTCTGCCAAATCCGGTTCCATTCAGATACCGATGGTTGTGCTGGTGAATGGGTTGACAGCCAGCGCTTCGGAAGTACTGACCGGCGTGCTTAAGGATTATAAAGTAGCTACCGTTATCGGCACCAAAACATTCGGCAAAGGCACGGTCCAGGAGTTGATACCGCTGCAAAAAGGCGGGGTTCTCAAGCTGACGGTGGAAGAGTATTTCTCCCCGCTAATGCACAAGATTAACGGCCAGGGTATTCTCCCCGACATTGTGGTACAAAATCCGGACGAACAGGTGATGAGGGCTATATCCTATCTACATGGTTCTACTGCTCTTCATTTATATCCGGACGGAACGGCAGGCGTGGCCGGTTTTCCGGCGGGGAATAGTCTGGCGAAGAAAGTGGGAGGCAAGTGGTTTATCGCGCTTCGGCCTTTTGCCGAAGTGTACGGCTGTCAGATTTATTGGGATGGAGCACGGCAGCAAGCCGTGCTGCGCTGCGGTGAGGTCGTTCGTAAGTACTCGACGAAGAATAATACATATCTACGTAACGAGAAAGGCACATTGTGGCTTGCGCTTGATAAGCTTGACAGTGACTTTCCTTCCATTTTTGTCGAGAAGCGGGGCGGGGACATCCTGGTTCATGTGAAATAGCTTCGATGTTTTCACAACATTTTTCCTGGAGGTGCGTCTATACATACAGACAAAACATGGACACGAGGGAGGAAAAAGCATGAAGAAGTGGGGATACGGTATAGTCGGCGCCGCGCTGGCATTGATTGCAGGTGCACTCTCGACGGGCGCCGCCGCTCCGGCTGAGCCGGGCACCGATGCGGACCCGATCGTGACGAAGAGCTATGTGGAGAAAGTGAAGCAGGAGATTTTGAATCAAGTAAATTCCGGATCAGGTACGCAGACGCCTGCACCGACACCGGCACCGGCGGATTCGGCTAAGCTGGTTGTGGAGAAAGTGCCGGAAGGGAAGACGATTATCGGCTATGCCGGAACGGAGTTCATTGTACGGACCGGCAAAGTGACGGCCCATACACCGGCAGGAGAAGGCTATGGTCTGCCTGACCTGACTTCAGGAACGAATATTACGCTGGGTAAAACCGTACCGGCCAATCATCATTTGCTGCTGCCGCGTGACGACGGCCGCGGCCTGAAAGTGGTCAAAGGACCGGCGGACATTATGATTCGCGGTGAATATGTAATTCGATAAAATGATAAGGGAGAGGAAGGCAAGTGTGAAAAATACAATGAACACTTGCTTTCCTTTATTATGCTGAAGCTTTTTTTGCACAGCATGAATTGGAGCAGATGGCCTCCAGGGTCTGGCACGCGCATGAGATGCTGCACGCCGGCACAGGGGTAGGGGCAGAGTATACCGGCTGGATACAGTGGCCCAAAACATATAACAGGGAAGAATATGAGCGCATTAGGCGCGTGGGGACGGAGATTCGCGAAAAAGCGGAAGCCTTCATTGTGATTGGAGTTGGCGGGTCTTATTTAGGAGCAAAGGCCGCAATGGACATGCTGCTTCCCGCATTTTATATAGAAAAAATTCTATAATTAGGAGAAAAAAAGAGAGGATAATAGGGAGATGGCTTTTTCTTGCAATCCATTATGGAAAGTACTTATATATAGATAAGGTTTGATGTTTCGACATGTGTGTTGTGGTGAGAGATAGGAAGTGTAGAAAAGAAGAAGTTGGAAATGTCCTGCGCACGGGCTTGTAAATAGATAAAAATGACCAAAGAACAATTAAGAACATCTGGAATGCAATAGTAAAGATGTCATTCAACATATACCGGACGATGAAAAAGAGGAGGTCAAAGCATGAGTGATAAGCTCGATTTAATTTTATCAGCTCTACAAGGAGTGCAGAGCGAAGTCCAAAAGCTAAATCAGCGCATCGATGTATTAAATCAGCGCATCGATGTATTAAATCAGCGCATCGATGTATTAAATCAGCGCATTGATGTATTGGAAGAAGGACAAAAAGAAACAAACCAAATCGTCCGGGCGTTGCGTGATGGGCAAGAAGAGATGAAGGCACAAATGGAAGGCCTGGCACTTGATGTTCATAAGTTGCACGGAGAAGTAACAGCCATCCGGCAGGAACGACAACGTGATCGTGACATTTCAGATATACGTGCCGGCCGTACTCAAAGAGAGATTCTAGAAATAAATTCGCGCCTTGAACAATTAGAACGCGAGAAGAATTAATGGGTGACTTAATTCAAATGGTTGGTGCTACTCATGCACGAACGACAAAACCGGAAGAACAAATAGCAGCAGAGGTAGTTCGCTATAGAATTACCTCTATTTGTGCTGTCTATCAAAATGAATGGTAGAGGGTAGGTTAGGAGAATATCCCTGGGTTGCAGCTGAAAAGCCATGGTGGTTTTGATATACTGTAGGTAATGAATGTGATTGAGGAACGGAGGGACGAGATGGCTGAGAAGATGGATACGATTCTGCAGATGCTTCAGCAGATGGACCGCCGCATGAATGAAGGTTTCGGACGGGTTGACGAGCGTCTGGACAGGCTGGAATCCGAGACAACAGGGATTGCAGAACGTCTGGGGAAGCTGGAGACGGAGACGGCGGGAATTACGGAGCGTCTGGACAGACTGGAGACAGAGACAGCAGGAATTACAGAGCGCCTGGGGAAGTTGGAGACGGAGACGACAGGAATTACAGAGCGCCTGGGGAAGTTGGAGACGGAGACAGCAGGAATTACAGAGCGCCTGGGGAAGTTGGAGACGGAGACAGCAGGAATTACGAAGCGTCTGGACAGAATGGAAGCGGACATTACCATCATTAAAGACGCTGTCACCCATAACATTACAGAATCCAGGAGCCATATTAAGCATGTCGAGGATATGCAGGAAAGGCAGCAGCGCGTCATCGAATTGCTTTCGCTCCGGGCATTTGAACACGAGGCAGACATCCGGGATATTAAACGGCTGATTAATAACCAATAAAATTTATGGCTTCATGGCAGAGAAGCGCATGCTCGCTCCCCTGCCTTTTTTCTGTGAAAATCGTGAGAAAAGAAGGAGAGGGAGAGGAAAGAAGATCCAGGGAAGAAAAA
>NZ_BJXX01000114.1 GCF_007991215.1 Aneurinibacillus danicus | reverse complement strand
TTTTCATATCGGGGTTGCGGCTGAATGCCATGGTGATTTTATTTCAACCAAAAACCAGCCGTAAATCAATCTCCAAATCTTCAAAGAGCGTGACACGGAGCATGTCTTTATTTCCAAAAACGCCGCTCAATATATATCTCTCATCATCCAGTATAAAAACTTCTACTGTCTGAAGCAGAGGGTCGACAATCCAATACTCTTTAACTCCTACACGTTCATAAAGTTTATATTTTAACCATCTGTCCTGTTTTCCTGTGGCTGGTGAGAGGATTTCGACAACTAAATCAGGCGTTCCTTTGCATCCCCTATCGTCCAACTTGCTGTCATCGCATACGACTGTCAAATCTGGCTGTACAACATTTACGATCTGCTCATCCGATTTGTCCTCAGCAAAAAGACGGACATCAAAAGGAGCAATATAGGACCTGCATGGCTTGCCGACAAGATAGTTGGCGAACTGTCTTGAAAGCTCTCCCAATACTTCCTGGTGCTTGCGTGAAGGTGCCGGACTCATCGCATACGGAACTCCGTCAACCAATTCCCAGCGCTCATCATTCGTCCAATTTAGATAATCGGCGTATGTGTATCTGCGATTAGAGTCAAAACGGGATAATGTCGCATCGCTCATAGTTCCGCCCCTTTTCAGGTTTTTGTTATTTTCATTTTATCACATTGTCGTCGAACATATTGCTACACTATACCGTTGCCTTCTCTCCATTCGTAAGCAAAGAAAAACGCCCGCGCGTTTTTCGTACGCTTCTGCTTCTTTGCAGAAAACACTAACGTATTTTTTCCCTGTTCCTCTTTCCATGTTGACACAACCAAAGAAATAAGATATCCTCAACTAGAACGGAAGACCCTTATATCCCGAGCAGGCGGAGGGACTGGCCCGATGAAGCCCGGCAACCACACCGCTACCCTTAAGGAAGAAGGCGCAGACAAGCTCTAGCTAGCAGGACGCTTTCTGGGCGCGATGAACGGTGCTAACCAGCAGAACGGTATGCGGATACATACTTGTGTCTGGAAGATAAAGGGCAAAGAATGAGTAAAAAATCGACCCTTTTCCAGGACATAGTAGAATGGAAAAGGTTTTTTTACTGCTTTGCGACAGGTTTGGGGAGGGAGTACCGTATCTTGGTAAGACCATCCATTAATTATGGTTTATAAGGAGGTACGTGAATATGGCGCTGAAAAAAGGCCGTCATCTCTTCACATCAGAATCGGTTACAGAGGGCCATCCCGATAAGATTTGTGACCAGATCTCTGATGCTATTCTCGATGCAATTCTTGACAAAGACCCGAATGCTCGCGTAGCGGCAGAGACATCTGTCACGACAGGTATGGTACTCGTAGCCGGCGAGATTACGACAAGTTGCTATGTGGATATCCCGAAAGTAGTTCGCGAAACCATCCGTGAAATCGGATATACTCGCGCAAAATTCGGCTTTGATGCTGACACTTGCGCGGTTTTAACTTCTATCGATGAGCAATCTCCTGACATTGCACAGGGCGTCGACCAGGCGCTTGAAGCGCGCGAAGGTCAAATGACGGATGAGCAAATCGAAGCAATTGGCGCCGGTGACCAGGGCTTAATGTTTGGCTTCGCCTGCAACGAGACGCCGGAATTGATGCCGCTTCCGATTTCCCTGGCTCATAAGTTGTCCCGTCGTCTGACGGAAGTTCGCAAAAACGGTACACTTGAGTACCTCCGCCCGGACGGAAAAACGCAAGTGACGATTGAATACGAAGGAGATAAGCCGGTACGCGTAGATACCATCGTTATCTCCACGCAGCATGACCCGGCGGTAACGCTTGAGCAAATCCAGAGCGACCTGAAAGAACATGTTATCAAACCGATCGTTCCGGAAGAGTTCCTTGATGAGAACACGAAGTATTTTATCAACCCGACCGGCCGCTTCGTTATCGGCGGACCGCAGGGCGACGCAGGACTTACCGGACGTAAGATTATCGTTGATACGTACGGCGGATACGCTCGTCACGGCGGCGGCGCCTTCTCCGGCAAGGATCCGACAAAGGTTGACCGCTCCGGCGCGTACGCAGCACGCTACGTGGCGAAGAACATTGTTGCAGCAGGACTGGCAGAGAAGTGTGAAGTTCAAGTGGCTTATGCGATTGGTGTAGCACAGCCTGTTTCCATCAGCGTTGATACGTTCGGTACAGGCAAAGTGGACGAAGATATCCTCGTTCAGCTTGTTCGCAAGCATTTTGACCTTCGTCCGGCAGGAATCATTAAGCAGCTCGACTTGCGCCGTCCGATGTACCGCGGAACCGCTGCTTATGGACATTTTGGACGTAATGACCTAAATGTACCATGGGAGCAAACGGACAAGGCGGAAATCCTTAAGAAAGAAGCCTCAGAACTGTCCACACGCTAATAAGAACCAACCAAAGGCCCATCACTTCAATAGTGTATGGGTCTTGTTTTGTTTATTTGGGATGAATGGTACAATAGGTAAAGAGTTTTTGTTCTCCTTACCTATAAAGGAAAACAAGCTCGTGGAAGAGAAGCGTAGAAGGTAACAATTGGAATGGTACTTATTGGCTAATGGTGAGGAAGGGGATATACATGGCCGAGGCCAACATTGATATCCACGTGCTCGATGAGATCATGAACAGGACGATTTCGTCCGTGGAACAAAGCAAAGAGAAAATCTTTGATATTGCTGAGAACGCGCACAAAGAGCGTAATCATATCAGCCTCGAGTTGGAAGCCCTGAAGACTGAGATTGAGCGGGTGATTCGCCAGACAGATGAGCTGGATTTGAAGGCAAGACAGGCGCGCCAGAAACTGGCTGCGATTAGCCGCAACTTTCGACAGTACAGTGAGACTGACATCCGCGAAGCTTACGAAGAAGCCAGCCAAATGCAGATTCAACTCTCGCTCTCAAGAGATAAGGAACTGCGTCTTAGGCAGCGCAGGGATGAATTGGAGCGCCGCCACCGCAGCATTTTGCAGACCATCGAGAAGTCCGAGAACTTGATTGCCCAGATGGGAAGTGTGCTAAACTACCTGCAGGGCGATTTGAAGAAGGTAGGCATTGCACTGGAGTCGGCCCAGCAGCAGCAGCTTCTCGGGATTCAGATCATCCAGGCTCAGGAAGAAGAGCGCAAGCGGGTAGCCCGCGATATTCACGATGGTCCCGCACAATCGATGGCGAACGTGACGCTGCGGAGTGAAATTGTTGAGAGAATGCTGAATCAGAATCGAATTGACGAAGCAAAAGTCGAACTCAGGTTATTAAAAGAGCTTACAAGGGCAAGTCTGGTAGATGTAAGGAAAATTATTTTTGACCTGCGTCCAATGGCTCTCGATGACCTGGGACTTGTGCCTACGCTTCGAAAATATTTGGAAGAGTACCAAAAACGTCACGGTATCGGGGCAAAACTTACGTTGCTAACCCCGGAGCGCCGCCTGCAGAACTCAATCGAAGTCGCAGTTTTTCGCCTGATTCAGGAGTCCCTGAACAATACAGCGAAGCATGCACAAGCCCGAAATGTGGAAGTGCGGCTGGAGTTTAAGCCGCATGTCGTGCATTTCCGCGTAATGGACGACGGGGTGGGATTCGACCAATCCACCCGGGCCGAGCGGCCGCAGTTTGGAATAATGGGGATGAGAGAGAGGGTCAAGCTTTTGCAGGGCAAGATGAAGATTCATTCCAGACCCGGCAAAGGGACAAGCGTCCTGTTTAGCATTCCCCTTCGTATTCATGATAACAAGCAAACAACACCTTAATGTATGGAGGTTAGTATGACGGACCAAAAGATTTCAATTTTACTAGTAGACGATCACAAACTGTTTCGTGAAGGTGTCAAACGAATTTTAGAAATGGAAGAGCGTTTCGAGATTGTTGGCGAGGCTTCCGACGGCGAAGAGGCGTGCCAGATGGCCGTCGAATACCAGCCGGATGTCATTCTGATGGACATTAACATGCCGAAGATGACCGGTGTGCAGGCGACTCAGCGTATTAAGGAGCGCTCGCCGGAGTCCCGCATTATCATTCTGTCCATCCATGACGATGAGAACTATGTATATAAATCCCTGCGCTCAGGTGCGGCCGGTTACTTATTGAAAGAGATGGATTCCGACGCGCTGATCGAAGCGATTAATTCGGTGGCACAGGGTGAAGCGTATATTCATCCAAAAGTAACCGGCAAGCTCATTACCGAGTTCCGCCGTCTCAGCAGCATCGAGCACAGCCACGATGAGAACGTGCTGCTCAGCGATGTCAGCGACCTTGGCGGCAGCGACAAAGAAAGCAACATTCTGGCGCTTACGCCGCGTGAGCGCGAAGTACTGCAGTTGATGGCGGAAGGGAAAAGCAACCGTATGATCGGCGAAGAGCTGTTCATCAGCGAGAAAACGGTTAAGAACCATGTCAGCAGCATTCTGCAGAAGCTTGATGTGCAGGACCGTACCCAGGCTGTCGTTATGTCGATTAAAAACGGTTGGGTTAAATTATCGTAATGCTAGATTCTTAAAAAAAGCGAGCCAATATGCTCGCTTTTTTCTGTG
>NZ_BJXX01000113.1 GCF_007991215.1 Aneurinibacillus danicus | reverse complement strand
GTATTTTCATATCGGGGTTGCGACTGATTGGCCATGGACGTTTTCTGAAGTTAGAAGTGGAGCGGTATCTTCCCCCTGCCTCTTGCTTAGCACAGAGCAAGCCTGCCGCGCATATTCTATAAGCAAAAGGGAGGGAAAACGCGATGGAGATATGGCCGATTTTTGGCATTACAGCTGCAGCCTACCTGATTGGCACCTGGCTTATGGTACAGGGCGGCACGCTTTTGTATGACCGTTCTCCCGCCAACCTTCGTTCGCTTGTATGCGCAAAGGGTGCTTCGGTGCCGGTTCTGTTCCTTTTCGAAAATCAGGAAGAGCAATTGGAATACGCCATTCGTTATGCCTTGTGGACATCTGTTACAGAAGGCGTTCCACTGCATATTTATTTACCGCCGCAGCAGGAAAATATAGCTCCGGTGCTGATGCTCATCCGACGGAACTGGCCGGATTTGCCGCTGGTGCAGACAGAAGTCCAACAGGACGCTTTTCCGCAGGGGGCCTGGGTTCTTGATTTACGCCATACGTGAGAAAATAAGAAAAAAGAAAGAGGGAAAGAAGAAAGAAGATCCGGGGAAGAAAAAGGCCTTCGCCTTTTTTCACATGGAAATCATTCCTTTGTTCTCTTTTTTCTTTTCCTTCGTACCGTAAAAAGGAAGCCGTCCTTTCATGTCGGGGTTACGGCTGAGAAAAGCCACGAGAGCTTTTTACAAGAACGAAAAGATCGTTATCGCAGAAGTATTCCGAAGACAACCAGCAGAATAATCAGGTAAGAAACCATAATGGCCTGCATCGTGCGAAAAAGGGACAGGTTTTTTTGCTTCTTCTTTTTAGCCTGTAATGTATGCAGCATATGCAGACTAAATTGGCGGCGTCGCTCTGCTTCTTGCTTGCGACGCAGAAGGATTAAGGCGCCAACGGCAGGCTCAAAGTGAGGATCTACCGATACGGCCCGCTCGTAATATTCCTGCGCCTGCTGCAAATAGCCCTGCTTTTCGTATTTGCGTCCTACATAGTATAAGGCCCGTACATTGTGACGGTTGCAGCGAAGCAATTTTTCATAATAAGCGGGATCTGTCGTATTAATGTACAGCGCATTCGCGTGTCGGTCGGGCATAATCTTTTTGGCGTGCTTAAGAAACATCTGGCGTGTATGGGAAACGTGCATGTTCGTATTCACCTCTTGTTCTTCATTCTGTCCGGTTCATTGCATTGGCAAACTTGAAATTATGACGAAATGGACACAAATTCAAAAAGCAAGCAAGAAAATTTTGTAAATTAAAAAAGGAAAATAATGGATTGTGTCGAAATGTAGACATACAGAAAATCAAGACTACAGGTTAAATAAAGGGAAAGAGGTGGAGTTGTATGAGAAAAAATTCACAAACAGAAGTGGACGAGTATGGGCGAGTATGGATTCCCGAAGAAATCAGGAAGGAGGTAGGCATTCATCCCAGTGACTTTGTTTTTATCGAAGTGCTGGAGAACGGGGAGGTTGCGATTCAGAAGTGTCCGGCCCCTGCTGCGCCGGAAGATATGAGTGAGTTGAACGTGCACTGCGAAATGGAATTTATAACGACAGTAGCGGAAGAAGAAGAGTCATATAAGCGTTTGTATGCAGCGGAGACAAACGGCGGAAAGTAACGATGCGTGAAGAACAAAAGCTGACGGTACTGCATCAATGCCTGCAGGGGCGCGCTTTGTTGGAAGAAGAGATTAAGAGGGCACTTCAACATCAGGAAAGCATAAAAAGTCGGTTTGAAGAACAAGAAATCGAGAGCTTGCTCGCAAAACTGGTCAGGGCAGGAAAAGCGGAGTGTAAACCAGGTATAGGGGTAGGGAGTAACGCTGGTTTGAACGCGGTCGCAAAAAGAAAAGGAGAAGAGTCTTCCTTCTCCTTCTCCTTTTCTTTTTCAAAGCTGTTTCGTTTATTTCAAAACAAAAAAGAAAGTGGAGCCCCTGCATACTTCTGCAATCGATGCGGCGCTTCCGGCAGAGATATTCATGTTATATACTGCCACCGTTGCGGAGGAGAATGCGGGTATTGTCGCCGTTGTTTGACGATGGGTAGGAGCAGCTGTTGTGCTAAGTATTACTTGTTTCCGTATGAGGCGCAGGCAATACAGGAAAAAAGGGTGCGTGTTGAGGATGCTTTAGCGCTTTATCCGCAGCTAACGGATGCCCAGCGTGCGGCGGCGAGCAGCATGCTTGAATTTTATGGGCGGGAGGCTCTGCATGCGCGAAGGGATTTTCTTGTCTGGGCTGTATGCGGGGCAGGGAAGACAGAGCTCATGTTTCCGTTGCTGCGGTATTTGTTGGCGAATGGCCGGTCCGCGCTGTGGGCGACGCCGCGCCGGGATGTCGTACTTGAACTGGCACCGCGCCTGCGCCGTGCGTTTCCGGAACATTTGCTTGCCGTACTGCACGGTAGCGCTCTCCCGCAGGAGAAATGGCGGCCGGCCCGTTTTGTGCTTGCGACAACGCACCAGGCGCTCCGGTTTTATCGCTGCTTTGATGCTGTGATTGTCGATGAGATCGATGCGTTTCCGTATACGTGTGACGATATGCTGCCGTTCGCTGTGGAGCGTGCCAGGAAAGTGCAGGGTAAGACAGTATATTTGACCGCCACGCCCCGTCCAGACCATCAGAGGCGAATGCGGAAACCAGGAAATAACAAGGATTTTCTTCCTCATGTCAAAATCCCGGTTCGATACCATGGTCATCCGCTTCCCGAACCGGAAATCCGCCGGGAAAGCAAACTAAACGATCGTTTAAATGCAAAAAGACCTATCCCTACCCTGCTTTTTTTCCTGGAGGAAGTCAGGAAACATGATTTGCCTGCGTTCATCTTCGTTCCTGCGATTCGTCAACTTCCTGTATTGTATGAATACATCGTTTTCTCTGACGAGAAGTGGCGGGACAAAATAGCCGCCGTCCATGCATCCGACCCGGAGCGGGAAGCGAAAGTCATAGCTTTGCGGGAAGGTCGCCTGCAAATATTGCTGACTACGACTATTATGGAACGCGGTGTTACACTCTCCGGAATTCAGGTGCTGGTATGCCAGGCGAATGCTCCTGTATTTGATGAAGCGGCGCTTATCCAGATTGCGGGAAGAGCCGGGCGCTCTGCCGCCGCGCCGCAGGGGACGGTAATTTTTATGGCGGAAGAAGTAACGGAGGCAATGAAGGCGGCCATCCGGCAGATTCGGGAGATGAATCGGCTGGCGCGAGAGCAGGGATATATACGGAAAGGGGGAATTCCGTGAGTGGCTGGCAGCGTGTGCTAAGAGGTATGTTGGATATTCTGTATCCGCCTCCCCCTCTTTGCGCCCTTTGCGAACGTCCATTGCGGCATTTTTTACAGGGTAGAGGGGCTGTGGAAGAGCCGTCTTTGCTTTGTGTTGCCTGCGAGAAGCAGTTTGCTTTTATTGCGGGAGAGATTTGCCATGTATGCGGTCGCCCATGGATAGGCGAAAGTTGCGGTGATTGTCTGCGTCGTAAGGAACGGGATTTTTTGTTTTCACGCAGCGCCGTTCGCTATAATGACAAGATGAAAGAATTGCTGGCGCGCTATAAATATCGGGGTGACCGGAAATTAGCGGAGGTTATGGCTTTTTTTCTGCAGCAGGCATGGCGATTGCATTATGCGGAAATGAAGGTTGATTGTCTTACGTATATTCCGCTGCATGAAGCGCGGTTGTTTGAACGCACGTTTAATCAGGCGGAAGAGATGGCCTGCTTACTGGGCAAGCGCGTCGGCGTACCGGTGTACGGCATGCTGGAGAGGAGAAAGGCTACAGAGAAGCAGAGCAAGAAAGACCGTGCCGGGCGTCTGCATGCACTGGAGAATGTATTTAGTTATGCCCCGTGTGGAAAATATGATTTGCCGGAACGCCCTGTGATAGTGCTGGTTGATGACGTGTATACTACCGGGACGACAGTCGCTGAAGCGGGACGGGCTATTAGGACAGGGATTTCCGGGGCACAGATATACGGGCTGACGGTGGCGCGATAAATATTTTACATGGGAAAGGTGCGTCTATGGTAAGATAAAAGGAATAGAAAAAGGCGAGGAGAGTAAAAATGAGCGAGCAGCTCGATAAAATTCTTGAGGCAATTACCGGTGTTCATGTGCGGATGGACCGTTTCGAAGTGGAGCAGAAAGCGTTCCGCACTGAGATGAATGAACGATTCGCTGCTGTAGATAAAAGATTTGAAGCGGTAGAGCAGCGGTTGGACACGATGGACCAGAGATTTGAAGCGGTAGAGCAGCGGTTGGATGCGATGGACCAGAGATTTGAAGCGGTAGAGCAGCGGTTGGATGCGATGGATCAGAGATTTGAAACGGTAGAGCAGCGGTTGGATGCGATGGATCAGAGATTTGAAGTAGTAGAGCAGCGGCTTGATGCAATTGACCGGAAGTTTGAGG
>NZ_BJXX01000112.1 GCF_007991215.1 Aneurinibacillus danicus | reverse complement strand
ACGATCGATCGAAGGTTTGAAGTAGTGGAGCAGCGGTTTAATACGATCGATGAGAAGTTTATAGAAATTGATAAGCGTTTTGATGATGTAAATCAAGAGTTTCGTGTTGTGCATGGCAAGTTTGATGCGATAAATCAAGAGTTTAGTACTGTGCATGGCAAGTTTGATACAATAAATCAAGAGTTTAGTACTGTGCATGGCAAGTTTGATACAATAAATCAAGAATTTGGTACTGTATATAAAAAATTTGATAATGTAGCTCAAGAGTTTAGCATCGTGCACAGTAAATTTGATGAGATAAAGCGTCTGATTAGCGACGCACAGGTCAAAAATCTTGAGAGTGATAATCTCATCCTGCGTGAAATCGGTCACCTGCGCGAAGAAGTGCGCTACGCGATTGATACGGCGCATGAAAACCGTGAACAAATTCATCGCTTGAAAAACAGACTTGGCTAAGCCAGCCAATAAAATACGCCGCCCTTCATTGCGAAGGACGGCGTTCCCTTTATCAGGTGTATCTAGCTGCTGCAAACGGACAGGTTTTCTCAAGTGTCCGGGCTTTTAAGCAGCCAGAATGGTAGCTACCGCTTCTTCAAGTTGATATCGGAAACGTTCTTGACCGATTACAAGCGGCAAACCGAGAATGTCGAATACGTCTTCTACGTCGGGCGTCAGGCCAACGAGGTAGAAAGGGAGATCGCGATTCATTAATTTATGGAAAAAATTGAGCAATTTTCCGACCCCGGTTGAATCTACGAAAGACAAATGCGTAAAATTAAGAATCACGCCTTTCAGGAATTCGGCGGACAGGATTTCCTCCATTGCTTTCTCCAGCCTGTCCGTCGTCCCCATATCAAGCTCTCCATCAAAATGCATAATATGGATGCCCATAGTTGTCTCCAGCTTTATTTCCATTGCGTTTCCTCTCCTTGTTTTAGCATGAATGTATCTAATTTTCCGGTTTTATGGTTGATTTTAAATTGTGCCAGGCGACCGGCTTTCTTTACTTCATGACGCATCTGCTTTATTTGGATGGTGACACCCGGATAGACTGTATCTGCAAGAATTTCGCCTTCCTGGCGCTGGACGCAGGCCAGCGTTTTTACTTCAGCGACTCCTCCCAGCTCCTGCACCGTAATTTTATTTCCGGCTTCCAGTTTTCCTCCGCGCACAATTCCGTTTTTTCCGATGACGGTAATATCATCGCCGGCAAACAAGTTCGAGTTGTAGGCGCCAAGCCCTATGATTGTTATTTTACCACTGGCCTGCAGCGTCGAGTGGTGAACATAATTCGACACAATGTGAGAGGACTTGGCTGCATACTGCCGGAACGTCTGCATTAAGGTTGTCCCGCTTGCGTGCAGTTCTTCGATCGGATGGATGGATTGAATCTGAAACGGACCCAATCCGATAAAAAGCTGGCGAATACGCTCCAGCCACGCCGTAGCCTCTCTTGGCTTCTCGCCTGGCTGTTCTGCATAAAAAGAGCAGAGGGAAAGGATGTTGCTCTCAAAGTTTTGCAGCTTGGTCTCCACCAGTAGCTTAACCAGTCGTCCTAACCCCGTGTTCCGAAGATCGTTTGTCGAGAAGGCAGCGGAGCGGGAGAGCTGGGCATATGCCTGGCAGATATACTGCAGGCCGGACAGGATATCTTCAAGACGATAGGCCAGCGTTTGGTAGAACGCCGTATTTCCTCCAGCTACCAGATGACTGCCGATGACATTCTGCTGTACATGGATATCGCCGTCTGCGATAATCCTTCCGTATGTAACCGAACCGTGTACAAGCACGTTGCCGGTAGCTTTCACGCCGAGGCCGTCCGTTACATTTCCCTTGATAATTACGTCTCCGTTAAATTTAATGCTCCCTGTTTTTAATGTTAGATCCCCCGGATGAATATAGACGGGGTAGACACGGATTTGTTTGTTCTTATATTCCGGGCGTCCGTCAAACGCGGCAACTACATATCTTCCGCTGTCTGTTTTCCTTGTTCCCGGGCCTAAGGCCAGCGGAAGAGGTTTGCCTGGCTCGGCAAGAATCGGCGTGCCGTATACCGTGAAGCCGTTGCGTCCTTCGGTTGGCGGCACGATTTCCAGGATTTTTTCACCGGCTTTCACGCTTCCGACGTCCTGCAGCGCAAACCAGTCAATCGTCTCCGTCGTCTCCTCCATTCGTTTGTCTGATTTACCATAGAGGGGAAGGAATTGTGTATCTTCCCCGTCTTGCTTTGGCTTGCCCGCTGCAATGATCATAGGCAGCGTTCGGCTTTGTTTTCCGTCCACCCAGGAGGCTATTCCATCAAAGTTAATGCCATAGACGATGCCTCTGCGTTGCAAATGTTCGTATACGTCCCCGCTTGAAAAAGGAATCGTTTTTTTCTCGATTTCATCAAAGTGAAGTTCCGCTCTGTCTGAATAATGAAGTATGACAGGTATGCATTCGTAGGCCGCTTCTTCTTTTAAACGGATGGATACTTCCATCTCATCTTCAGAAACGTAAATCTCGCTCCAATCTTCCAACTGTTCTCCCGGTACAGTACGGACTATAGAAACGGCAGGGTCAAGAAGAAAAGGTTCGTTTACCGCTATGCCGTTCTGGTAGAGAATCGTGAAGCGTGGCGGGTGAAGATAGAGCGGCTTTTGGAAAGCGTCTTTCGGCAGTATGAGCGTATCCCCTTCCCAATAGTAAGAAGAAACATCCGGTTCCGGTTCAGACGAGATTTCTACGAGCACCGTGTCTTCTCTGCTCTCTTCCTCTTTCTGGATTTGTTCCAGAAAATGCAGCACATTCTCCTCCAGTGTCTTGCGGTCAGAAATTTCTTTGCGGGTCAGGCGCACGATAGCCGGCCGTTTTTTTAGGAATCCCCTTTTGCCATGGTCAAGGACCTCGATATCAATTTCTGCATAATCCCAGCCTTTTTCCTGCAGTGCCTGGGCAACCGCATCTTCTACCGTTTTTCCGATAGCGATATGTTCCATGTTTCGGTCCTCCTTTTCTACGGTGTATCAGGTTTGTTGAACAGCAATCCGATGACCGTTCCGGTAGAATCGCTTTTTACGTACAGTTTGTCGGACGATTGCGCCATTACATGAAATCCTTTGCCCAGGGACTGCTGGGTAGAGAAACCGTCTACGAGCGCTGCTTTCGGTAAATCTTTCATCTGGATTCCTGTTCCCTGGTCAGTGATGGTAATAAGTACGGACGTGTCATTGTGCCAGCATTCGATGCGGCATGCTTGCGCGTGCCGCAAGGCGTTGGTGGCTGCTTCGTTTGCGGCCAGCGTAGGTGAGAACGCCTTAATGCCGTGGATCGTGACCTCTTCTTTAATCATGCTGCGCATAGGAGCGAGCTGTTTGGCGTCATCAACATCAAGGTATGATTGCCTTTTGTATGAATCCAGCAGCGTTTTCATCTCTGCCTGATTTAGAAGATGGATTTTTCCTTTCGTTAATGAGAGAATAATATCTTTATAGTTTTCCCACTGTTCCTGAAGCAACTGTTTTTCCTTCATTACAATGTCGGAGATGTCGAGAGTAATAAAACCGCCCCGATATAAATCGAAAGGAAGCGCATGAACATCTACATAGGTGCGGCTTTCTTCGTCAATGAGAACGCTGCGGGCCGGCCTCTGGTTCCTCAATGCTTCTCTCATTAATGGCAGCAAGTCTTTTTCCTGAATAAAGGAAAAGCTGTTTCCGCTTAACAGTCTAATTTTTCCGCGGTCGTAAATGTAGCTGTTCCCAACGGTCATACGATCCAGCAGTTCGGATTTCGCCAATTCGATATAAAGTTCATCGCGGATTTGCTGTCTAATATCCGCATTGAGTTTTTCCGTTAGTTCATGAACAAGCTGCTTTTTGTCGGTAGAGATAGCATCGTATTCTTTCTTGGATAGTCGGCTGTCTCTTGTTCCTTTACGCAGAATTTCAACGATATCGAAAGGGATCAGGTTCTGTATTTCTTTTTTATGAATAGGGGTGACGCGCGCTTTTATTTTGTTTTTGATCTCTACTAGATAATTCTGAACGGGGGCATTGGTTTCAATCAGCATGCCGACCGGGCTAATCCCGATAAGTTTTCCGCTGTATGAATTTCCGCCTTCATCACGTAAGCTGACAGGCAGGGGAGGGAAAACTTTCTTTTTCAGTGTCCCGCCTTCGAAGAACTCCAAGCAGGTCTGGCAGTTGATATTTGTTGGGCATTGGTTACAAAGCTGCATGCACTGTCCCGCCTTTCTTCTGAGATTTCTCGTGATGTCTCATCCCCGTTTCTGCGAATGACATAGAGAGAAGGGTAATATCGTCATGCAATCCGTGTTCATTCTTGTCCGTCAAGTCTGAGATAAGCTGTTTGGATAGCTGATATACCGGTCTGGATGCGGGCCAATCGGAGAGGTATTGCTGCAATGCTGACCGTCCCCAGCTTGGTTTTTGGTTGCGAATTTCGATAGCACCGTCCGTATACAGAAGGAGATAATCTTCTTTGTTGATTTGGTCTGTGCCTTCGTTGAATTGCGGATTCGGCAGCATGCCCACACTGGCATTCTTCCCGAGTGTCAGCGTCCGAACCGTTCCGTCCGCACTTCGAATGAGCGGGGGATGATGGCCTGCACTGCAATAAGTAATCGCTCCGCTCACAGGATCGACGTCGACACACAGTATGGTAATGAAGGCGGTGGATGCTTTTAGATTCTCATAAAGCTGTGTATTGATGAAGCTGAGCAGGTCCTTCGGTGACAGGGACCTTGTCATCCTTTCTCTTGTAATGGCCGATAGTGTCGTCATCAGCAGAGAGGCAGCCAGCCCTTTACCCATCACATCGGCGATTAACAGGCGAATTTTTTTGTTGTTAGTATAGGCGATGTCATAATAATCGCCGCTGACTTGTTTTGCAGGACAATAATCGGCATCGATTCGCCACCCTTCAATTATGCGCGGAGTCGGCTTCAGCAGCTGGAACTGAACCTGTCGCGCGAATTCAAGGTCCTTGTTCATCGCCTCTTGAATCCGCAGATCGCGCAGTCGGCTTTTTTCTTGAAGTATATAAAAGTTCTTCATGAAGTGCTGCGAACAAATGCTTTTTCCGATAATCGCAAACGTAGTTATAAACGGGTGGTGTGCGAACAGCAGAACAAGCACCGCCGTACTGAAGAAAACATACGCATACATGAACCACTCGCTGACCTGGATTTTTCCTGTGTATTCCGCCATGGAAAGTCCTGTATTCCTGGCTTTGCCTTGAACTTCAAGGATAAAATAAGTGAGTTGATACGCACTCAGTATGAGCAATAGAGGGAATATCTCCAGCTTCCATGCATAGAGTGGACCACATGCGATATAAACGCAAGTTGAGATAAGCAGTGAGGCCAGCTGCCGTCGGCCTTCCCGCCGTATGATGGGTTGCCGAAAGAAAAGACAGCCAAGGAATGTTCCTGTGAAACTTAATACGATGCTTTCTAGTGGACCGTAGTAGAGAAGTATAATCATAGATAGCGGATAGGTAACGTTGACGCTCATTTTGTTTTTGATGGCCGGATTGATATGAGAGAACCACACAAACAAAAAGAGAAAAAGCACCATTTCAGACAAAACATTAAGCAGGCGATTCGAAAAGAAGTTTATAAGGTAATAAGCAGTGAATTCCAACCCTGTCTCTCCTTGCGTTATGAATGTTTCTTAAACATTTCTTATAACAACTATACTTAGGTAATAATACCTGCTTGGCTATGAAAATGTAATTATTTGTCTAATATTATATAACATTTGTAACATTAAATATAGTATATATGTTGCATGATAGCGAAAAATAATGGAATATATTTACGAAGGAAATGAGAGAAAAGAATGAGAAAATGATTTCAATGTAGAAAAAGGTAACCCCCCTTTTTCTTCCCTGCATCTTAATTTCCTCTTTAGATTAACAACATGTAGATGTTGTAATTTACGGAAATCTCAACTAGAATGGTAACAGAGAAAACACCCACTTTTAAAATTGGAGGGAAGCATTATGGCAGTAGAACGCGAAGGAGCAATCACATTCAAAGGAAATCCGGTAACACTTATTGGTGAAGAAGTAAAAGTGGGGGATACGGCGCGTGACTTTACCGTACTGGCGCAAGGCTTAAAACCGTACACACTAAATGACGGACAAGGAAAAGTACGCTTAATCAGCGTCATTCCTTCTATTGATACGGGGGTATGCGAAGCGCAGACCCGCCGTTTTAACGAAGAAGCGGCCGGACTTGAAGGGGTAGAAGTTCTGACGGTCAGTGTGGACCTGCCGTTTGCGCAGGCACGCTGGTGCGGTGCGGAAGGCATCGAGAACGTGAAGATGCTGTCTGACCACCGCGATCTTTCTTTTGGCGAAGCGTTTGGCGTAGCCATCAAAGAACTTCGTCTGCTGGCCCGTGCCATCTTCGTATTGGATAAAGACAACAAAGTAACGTATGTAGAATACGTATCCGAGGCGACAAACCATCCGGATTACGAGAAAGCCATCGCTGCGGCGAAAGAAACGGCAGCGAAGTAAGTCCAATTGTTTATTGTGACTGGTAAATATGACCCGGTCATTTGAAAAATAGGTCCCAAATACTCTCTTGTGTGCGGTACAATAGATGCATGCGATTCGTTTCAGAACGAGGGGAGAGGGACCTATTGTCATTTGATGTATCTAACTGTCCGCGCTGCGGGCGTTTATTTCGAAAAGTACGGCAAAACGTCTGTCCGAGTTGTGTGAAAGAAATCGACCAGGAGTATGAGAAGGTCTATAAGTTTATGCGGAAGAAAGAGAACCGGAGCTGCAACGTCCATGACTTAAGCGAGGCCACCGGAGTATCGATCAATCAGATTACCATGTTTATTCTTGAAGGGCGTCTGAGCATCGAGAACAATCCGAACATGAGCTATCCGTGCCGCAGCTGCGGCGGGCCGATACGGAGCGGTTCGATTTGCGAGAAATGCGCCGGCAACTTGAAGAAGATTGCCAGTTATATGAAGGAAGACGAGCAAAAGCGGCAGGAGGAAGCGGAACGGCGGAAGCGTGAGCAGTCGGCATTATACCGAAGCGGCCATAATGAGTAAAGAAAAAAATAGTAAACTTTTTATGAAGAATGCCGATTACTTTAATAACAAGTAGTCGGCTTTTCTTTTTAACCGAAGGGCCACAAAGCGACCGTTTGTCTTCTGTATGGAAAAAAGGACGAGCGGCATAAGCCCGCGAGTTTTTCTTACGCCGACATAAAGCCGGAGGTAATATAACCCATACGGTGTAAACCGATGAAGGATGAGGAAAGAATAGTGGTATCTGTGCAAATTGTAAAGAAAGCCGGGGTGACACACAATGAGAATCGAAAGACCGAATCATATCCAGCCTATCAACCCGTACCGCCAGCAGGAGATGAAGCAGGAAGAGGCCAGAGCCAAAGGCAAAGGCCGTGATCAACTGGAGATTTCAACGGAAGCACTGGAACTGCAGAAATCGCAGGATACTGCGGCCGAGCGTGCCGAGCGCATCGCGGAGTTGAAAGAGCAGGTGCAGAACGGAACGTATCATGTGGATGCGAAGGTGATTGCCGAAGCATTGCTGCGCAAAGGTCTGTAGACAGAAATAGATATACCGGATGGTGACACATTATGAACGATTTATATACCGTAATTGAGATTCTGGAACGGCTGATTACCGAGCATGAGCGGATGCTGAAGCTGGCCAGGCACAAGAAAGACACGCTGATCAAAGGCGACATCGATGAACTGGCCCGCATCCTGCAATTTGAATCTCGCTGCATCAACACCATCCAATCCCTTGAACTAGAGCGAGAGAAGCATATCTCGCTCTATTTAATGCGGCGGGGAATACGCAGGGAGACATTTTATTTGAGCGACTTGATCGAAATCGCGGGTTCCCCCGAGATTAAGCGCGAATTGTCTCGCTGTCAGAAGCAGCTTGGCGATGTGATTAAAGAGCTTCAGGGGCTCAATGAATTGAACCAGAAGCTGATCGAACAGTCGCTGTCCTTTGTGAATTTTACACTGGAAGAGATGACAGCTCCGCCCGAGGAACCTGTGTATCAGAATTCGAAAGCGACGCGTCCGAATCCGTACACGAAGCATTCCGGGGGATTTTTTGACAGCAAAGCGTAAAGGCAGGAAGAAGTCATGCCGTTTAAATAGGCAGGGAGTATAGAAGGGAAGAGGGAGATTCGTATGCCATCAGCATTTTCAGGGCTGGAGATTGCCAAGCGCGCGCTGTATGCCCAGCAGGCGGCGCTGCACACGACCGGCCATAATATTGCAAACGCCAATACGGAAGGGTATACGCGCCAGCGCGTAAATATGGAAGCGACAACGCCGTATCCGTATCCGAGCCTGACCAACGACCGGCAGGCCGGCCAGATGGGGACGGGAGTTATCGCGGATTCGATTCAGCGTTTGCGCGAGCGCTTTTTAGATTTGCAATATCGCGGTGAGTATAAGAAGGTAGGTCAGTATACGGCACAGGCAGATGCGCTTGAAAAGATAGAGATTATTTTAAACGAGCCACAGGATAAAGGATTCCAATATGTAATGAATGAGTTCTGGAATTCGTGGCAGAAACTATCAGAGCGGCCCGAAGATCCATCAGTTCGTGAAGTCGTTATTGAAAAAGCAAAAACAATGACACAAATGTTTAATTTTACGTATCAAGAGTTGGAAATGCTTCAAAACGATTTTAATATGCAGGTAGAAACCAGGGCGAACGATATTCAGTCTTATGTTAAACAGATCGCGGACTTAAATAAACAAATTGCCGATGTGGTTCCACATGGCTATACGCCGAACGATTTATACGATCAGAGAGATTTATTGCTTGATAAATTGTCCAAGTTGGTTGAGATTGATGTCACTCAGAGTACGGACGGCATGGTTAATGTGGACATGAAAATAGAGAATGCAGGTGGAACTCTTGGTACTCTCTCTCTAGTTAAGGATAAAGAGTATGCTGTAGTCGAAATGGCAGGGAAAAATGTGACTGTTAAACCTCCAGGTGCTGCTACAGCCACCGAAATTAACGGAGAGGACAGATGGTTTACTGGCGGAGAAATGAAAGGGCTTGTTATTTCCCGTGATATTACCATTCAGAACTATATGAATCGCCTTGATGCGTTGGCAGCACATATTGTAAAAGCTGTAAATGATATACACAAACAAGGTCAAAAACTTGATCCTTCAGGAACAAATGGATTGAACAATGCAGGTGATTTTTTTGATCCAGCTACTACAGGCGCCAAGAATATGAAAGTCTTGGATAGCTTAAAGCCGGATGACCTTGCGGCTGCAGTCGCCGGAGCCGAGGGAACAGGAAATAATGAGAATGCCTTAAAGATTTATGAATTAAAAACTAAGCCATATAATGATGGAACAACATCAGGTATAACATGGAATCAAGTGGGAACAAATGATGGTTTTCCGGTAAATGCGTCAGGTACGAATAAGACGGAAAATTCATCCTTTGATCAGTTTTTTCGTCAGGTAGTTGCTACACTAGGGATTCAAACAGAAGAAACGCAGCGGCTGCGTGATAGTTCGAATATTCTTTTAGGAAGTGTGGACGCACAACGGCAATCTGTATCTGGGGTTTCACTGGATGAAGAGATGAGCAATATGATTAAATTCCAACATGCCTATAATGCGGCGGCACGAACTATCACAGCGGTAGATGAAATGCTTGATAAAATCATCAACGGCATGGGCCTGGTTGGCAGATAGGGGAGTGAGATAAAATGACGTTTGCTCGTGTCACTCAAAACATGTTGAATAATAAAATGCTTCACAATTTAAATAAAAGCTTAGTAAGAATGGAACGTTATCAGGAAATGTTGTCTACCGGACGTAAAGTGAATCGTCCGTCCGATGATCCAGTAGCGGCTATACGCAGTATGTTATACAGAATAAACATTGCGGAGAATAAGCAGTTTCGCGAAAATACGGATGAAGCGATTAACTGGCTAACCCAGTCAGAATCATCGGTTAGTGAAGGCGTAAATATTTTAACACGTGTAAAAGAGCTTCTGACTCAGGCGGCAAACGATACGAACAGCGAAGGCGAGCGGGAGAAGATTGCCGATGAGATTAAGAAGCTTCGCGATCAATTGGGAGCCGTGGCGAATACCACGTATGTAGGCAAGTATATTTTCAATGGGGAGAAGACCAGTATTCCACCGTACGATGAAGCGAGTCAGGATTTAAAACCTGCAAGTGATTTAAGTTTTGCGGAGATACAGCTTGAGGTATCGACAGGCATCAAGATTCCAATCAATGTGGATGCAAGCAAAATTTTTATTAATGATGATCCGAATAATGATGGTGACACGAGCGATTCTACTACAGTATTTAAAGCGCTAAAGGATGCGATTGCGCACCTCGAGGCGAACGATGATGCAAACATTCGTAATGACCTGAAAGTTATCCAGGGACATATTGAGAACTTTTTGACTGAGCAAGCAAGCATTGGCGCACGCGTAAACCGTATTGAGCTTATTCAAAACAGGCTCGACACACAAAACTACGGGAATGAAAAAATGCTGTCAGATAACGAAGACGCTGATTTGGCTCAAGTCATTATGGATTTGCAGAATAACGAAAACATACACAGAGCCGCTTTAGCTGCCGGTTCGCGTATCATCCAACCTACGCTTCTCGATTTTCTGCGATAGGGAGGTCAGGCGATGAACGAATCATACCTCCAAATCCATCAAACGTCTTACAGGCTTGGCTGGGAAGTACAGAAGGCGAGCTACTCGTTTGAGCCCGCTCACACATCGATAGAGATTGAGCAGCAACCTGCGGAGATGAGGGTGCACCGCACAAATCCGCTTGTGCTCATTGACCAGACCGAATGCCGGGCCGATATGGATATGAAACATATTTTTCGGCGTAACGCCGAATTTGCTGCCTATGGAAAACAACAGGTCATGAGGTACATCGCAGATACTGTGGCTGAAGGTGAACAATTAGGAGCTATTGAAAACAAAGGGAACACGATAGCCAACCTGGCAAAAGGAAAGAAGCTTTTGCCGGACCACCAGTTTATATACCGTAACGTGCCGGGGAATTTCTCATTACGCTACGAAATTGTTCCAGGCGAATTAGATATCCAATGGACCAGGGGTCAAATCTTGATGGGTGTTCATTATAGTCCTTTTCAGCATCATTATGAGAGAGGAAAAATCTCTTATTATACACAAAGAAAGAATCAATTAAATATTGAGGTAAGCGGTGGTACAATAGATGTAATGAAATAGAAGACAAGGAGTGTTACCGCTTATGCCACTTACGCTGGAATCCAGCTTATTGGGAACTATAGCGTATGAAGCCGGGGAAGTATATACGTTTGCAGATGGAATCCCTGGCTTTCCGCATTTACATGAGTTTATTTTCCGTAAAATTGAAGATAGTCCGTTTACCGTGATGCATGCCATTCAAGAAGATACATGCTTCTTTTTGATAGATCCATTTACAAGGTATGCTGACTACGAATGCAAACTTCCTGCGTTTGCCCTGGAGCAATTAAAAATTGAAAGTCAGGAAGATGTGCTCTGTTACACAATTGTAGTTCTGCGTGAACCGCTGACCGATTCAACGACCAATCTGTCCGCTCCGATCGTGCTGAATGTGCGTGAGCGCCTTGGTATGCAGCTTGCATTAGAGAATGAAGCCTATTCGATTCGAACGAAGCTGTTTGCAGAAGCAGCAGATGAAAAGGTGGGCAAATAAATATGCTTGTACTGCGCAGAAAAGTAGGCGAAGCGATTGTCATCAGCGAAGGCATCCAGGTTAAAGTCATCAGCGTGCAGGGTGATCAGGTAAAAATCGGAATTGAGGCGCCACAGCATGTTAGTGTATACCGCCAGGAGATTTATGATGCAATTCAGGAAGAGAACCGCCAGGCGGCAGCACAGCAGCTTTCTATGAACTTGTTACAATTAAAAGAACTCGGCAGCTCTTTCCCTAAAAAAAAATAAAGAAAAAAGCGAGAATTAATCTAAAGCATGATGAGTTCGTTCCGATAAAAATAGTGAGGGAGAAATCCCAACATAATTATCTGCTGACAGGGACGTTAGCAGACAAATTTCAAGGAGGAACATATCATGATTATCAACCACAATTTGAACGCGATGAACGCTCATCGTCAGTTCGGCATCAACAACTTCAACACCGGTAAGTCCATTGAGAAGCTGTCTTCCGGCTTCCGCATCAACCGCGCTGGTGACGACGCTGCAGGTCTTTCCATCTCCGAGAAAATGCGCGCGCAAATCAAAGGCTTGCAACAGGCTTCCCGCAACTCGCAAGACGCTATCTCCATGATTCAAACAGCGGAAGGTGCGCTGAATGAAACGCACAGCATTCTGCAACGTATGCGTGAGCTGGCTGTTCAGTCTGCGAACGACACGAACAACACAACGGACCGTAAGGCACTGCAAGATGAGATTAACCAGCTGACTGTTGAGATTGACCGTATCGGTAAATCTACAGCATTCAATGAAAAGAAACTTCTTAATGGCGACACAAAAACAGTAAACGACAGTTCCGGTCTGGCTTTCCAAATCGGTGCAAACAACGAAGAAAGTCTTCGTATCAACTTGAAAATTGAAAGCATGACAGCTTCTGGTCTGGGAATTGGTGGAGATGCTTCTGCGGATGTAAAACAAGTAACTGGTGCTTCGGGCACTCTAGTTACCCCACAAAATACTACATTTGCTAACGGTAGCAAAACTATGTACTCTGTTGATATTACAACTGCTTCTAAAGCTCGTGTCGCTATTGATGCATTTAACAATGCAATCAAAACGGTATCACAAGAGCGTTCTAAACTGGGTGCATACCAAAACCGCTTAGAGCACACAATCTCAAACCTTGACAACGCGGCAGAGAACCTGCAAGCTGCTGAGTCTCGTGTACGCGATGTAGACATGGCGAAAGAGATGATGAACTACACCAAGTCCAACATCCTTTCTCAAGCATCTCAAGCAATGCTGGCTCAGGCAAACCAGGCTCCGCAATCTGTTCTTCGTCTGCTGGGCTAATCGAAATATCCGTTTATTTGATAAAACGCAAAAGGGTCGACACTTTGTCGGCCTTTTTGCGTATAAATAAGCTGATAAAACTGCGAGGAAGGGGATAAGTATGAAGCAGAAGAATCAGCTTGCGCTCCAACAACAATATCCTGATCTGTATAATCGACTACAGCAGGAATTATCTGATTCAATAGCCCTTCGTGTTGAAAAAACGAAAAACGGAATGGATACAGTCGTTGCATTACATAACGGACAGGAAATGTATGTGCATAGCCGGTATCAACCGGAACACGAAGCAGAGCAATGGGTGCACCTGCTTCCGCAGGAAGTGGAAGTGCTTGTCATCATAGGGATGGGTCTTGGCTACAGTTTGTCATGGCTGGCCCGGCGTTATTCTAATCAAACGATTATTATTATTGAGCCTGATATGGCGATGTTTCGTAAAGCGACAGAATGCCGGGATTTATCCGTTTATTTGCAGAACGAACGCTTCGTATTTCTTGTTGGGCAGGAAAGTTATGTTACAGCACACATATTGGCGGAGTATATGATACAAAACAAGCTAACATTTTCACAATTGTGTATTGCAAGTCCACCTGTTTATCAGCGTCTTTATCCCGACATTGTTGGAGAGTTGCAAGCGAGAATTGCGGATAAGCTGGCAGAGTTGCAAGTACAGGAAGCGACCTATGCTTATTTTGCAAGAACATGGCTTGTGACGACTATAAAAAATGCCGGATATCTTTCGCAGCACCCTTCTGCGCATTTGATAAAGGAGAAGTTAAAGGGACTTCCTGTAATCATTGCTGCTGCAGGCCCATCACTGACTAAAAATATTCATCTGTTAAAGCAAGCTGAAGATAAAGCGCTAATCATTGGAGTAGGTTCAGCGATCAACATTCTTGAAAAACATCAGATTCGTCCGCATATCATTATGGCGCTTGATAGTGCGGAAAGTGAGAAAAATGTTTTTGTGAATTTTTCTGATACATCCCCTTTATTAGTGTATACCCATTCACTGCATCCGGATGCAGTTGCCGGTTATTCGGGACAGAAAGCGTGGGTAAAGCTAAAAGAAGACAGTATAATAGGGTATATTTGCAGCCGATTAAACATGGACTATCTGGAGATTGTGGATGGTCCATCTGTGGCCAACGTAGCATTTGATTTTGCGATTCGGGGACTGCGCGCGTCAGCGGTTTTGCTTGTGGGACAAGATTTAGCGTATACCGACAATCGTTATCATGCTGCTGGAGCAGTACATGACTCCTCTGCTCATGCTCTGAGAGAGGAGCAATTGAAAGGCTATACATTGACACGTGATATATACGGTGCACCTGTCTATACATCGCGGGCATTTATTGCGATGAAAAACTTTTTTGAGATATACATGAAGTATGAAAAGCCAAACATTCCTGTATATAATTGTACAGAGGGAGGAATACCGTTAACAGGTATCCCGAATATTCCGCTAGCGCAGGCGCTGGAACAATTTGGTATGCAATCATACCCGATTCGTGAATGGATACATAAAGCGGTTTCAGGTTGGGATGAGTGTGACGCGGTGCCTTTGCACTCTCTATGGGAAGAGTTGCAAAGAGAAGCAGATATCCTGGTTTCCCTTTCAGCAAGGCGAATTCGCGAGCTTCAGCGCTTGCTACCTGTGTCTCCTGATTTTTCCGCCGGGTTTGCCAGGGTGGCTGCGCTCACAGAAGAAATAGATAAAAATGAACTATATCATAACATGATTGTACCGCATGTTCAATGGATGGTAGAAGCTTCAACCCGTAATGTTCATCATACTACGGCACATATTATAGATGAGCAGGAGAAAAAAAAGCTGTTTGTCATAGAACTGTTGCGGCAATATGAAGAAATTCACGAATATATTATCCTTTTACAGAGGGCATTGGAGGAGAATGCGTATGGAACAGAATAAACAAAAGCTAGAGTTGCTGGAAACATCATGCGAGATGATTGATAGCCTGGTTAGTAGAATCGAACAAGCCGTCACCCTGTATCACGGTGGCAAAGAAGCAGAAGGAAGTCAAAAAATAATTCCGATTATTGACGATTTGGAACAGTTAATGCAGGCGATGACATTGACGGCGGATGTGCAGGTCGAGAAAGTGGAGGTTTTTGTTCTTAATGATTTTTTAACGGAGATTGTATCAGCCTTTGAAAATCAAGATTACGTATTGCTGGCAGATTTATTTGAATATGAAGTTTCTCCTGTTTTGCAAGCCTGGAAAGAAAAAATTCTGGTGACGTTTGAGGCGTAAATATGTCGTATTTTGCAAAAAATATTGAGATTCTCAAGCGGTATCATTCGCAAGTGTACGAGAACATCAGCGGAAAGTGTGACGCGGATATAGCACAGTATGAGATTGTGCCTACGAAAAGCGGTCATGTTACTGTAAAAATAGAAAACTATTTCCTGCATAGTAAGTATAATCCATTACAGGAAGCAAGCACATTCGTAGAATCGAAGATAGACACAACGATCCTAAAACATGTAATTATGTATGGGTTTGGGTTTGGTTATCACGTAGAGGAAATGTTACGGCGAATACACCCCGAACAAAAATTATATCTATTTGAGTTGAATGTCTCACTTTTTATGCTTGCCCTGCATGAGAGGGACCTGCAGGATGTTCTTACGCATAAGCAGGTGTCGCTCTTTGTGTCTGATGATCAGCGGGCTATTGCGCAAGCGTTAAGCTTGCTTCTGGCAAAGCCGAATCAATTTCTGATTTACGGACCGGCTGCCCGTGCGATTCCGCAAAAACATGAATATTTTCGTTTCTTATTGGAGAATTGGGATAAGCGGTTGCGCCAGGTTGAGAAGCATGCGCCTTTACTAACGGGAAATTATGAAGCAAATCGAAAGCGTCACGATCCGGGGATTAAAGAATTGTTCGGTTCATATCCGAATCGTCCGATTTTTGTCATTTCTTCCGGGCCTTCGCTTAACAAGAATAAGCGCTTGCTGGCCGGATGCAAAGGGAAGGCATTGTTGTTTGCTGCCGGGTCGGCATTGAAACCGCTCGTGCGAGAAGGGGTTATACCTGATTTATTTTGCATTATTGATCCGATTCATGAGACGACAATTAAACAGATTGAAGGATATGAAAATCTTGGAATTCCTCTCGTATATTTGGATACCGCAAGTGCGAAGACAGTAGCTGCTTATCGGGGACCGCACTTTGTCGCATCGAATACGAAAGCGCATGTGCAGAATGAAGATGAAATAATTGAAACCGGTGGCTCTGTGGCAACGGCTGTGCTGGACATCGCATTGCGGATGGGAGGCAATCCGATTATTTTTGTGGGCCAGGATTTGGCGTTTACAAATAATGAACATCATGCGGATGGCAGCATGTACGGGGAATCGCCTGAAGTAAAAATCAACCCAACGATGAAATGGATAAAAGGTCAGCATGGAGAGATGTTGCCTACAAGCATAGGTCTATTAGGTTATAAATATTGGATTGAGCAACGCATAAAGCGGGAGCCGAACGTTACATTTATTAATGCTACGGAAGGTGGTGCCTTCATTGAGGGGTGCCAGCATTTGTCTTTGGCAGAGACGATTCGTATGTATGTAAATATATAAATAGATACAAAATGATAGAAATAAAGGAACCTTGGTAGAAGGTTCCTTTATTTTTGCAATTGCTGTTTTTGAGATTGAATGAATGCAAGGCTTTTGTGGATATCGTTTTTTTCCTGGTCAGGACAAACCGATAGTAATTCTGTATAGATTGTTTGAGCATCCGCTAGATTGCCGCACATTTTCATAATATCAGCATATAGCAGATGGTTTTTCCAATGATAGATGTCCTTGTTTGCTTCTGTCCACCCACGATAGCGTTCGAAACTTTCTTCTGCCTGTATGACATTTTTTCGGGCAGCCTGTAAAAGTTGAATGGCACGTAATGATTGGATTCGAGCCAGATAGTAATAAGCGTCTGGAAAAGATGGTTCTACTTCTAGCATACGATTACATACAGCTTCTGCTTGTTCATAAGTATCTTGCTGTTGTGAATAGATAGAGTACAGAAGCGATTGAATAGATAATGTGCGTCCGTGTCTAGTTAATAGCGCATGCTTTTCAGCATTTTCCAGAACTTCTCTTGCCTGTTGTACTTCACCATAAGAGCAAAGCTCGCGCCCGAGGTAATACAACCATTTCGGATCGCTCGGATTTTGTTCACTCATTTTTCTCAACAATCGAATATTACGTAAAAGCTTCTCCTGATACGGTACCTGGTGAGAATCATACCCATCGTGATAGAGATGAATGTAGACGGGAAAGTATTGAGGTGTTTTTTTATTTTCCCCTGCTAAAATAACCTCTTCGTGAATCATCCCGTAAAATGTAAAGGGATATTTTAAAGAAAACAGTCGTCCGATAATATAAGAAGGGGCATTGAATTTTTCCCCGATACTGTTGTAGTATGATTCACGTTCCCTAGTGTTAGAATTACCGGTTCTGGAAATGTATCAAACAGTCCAGCCGCTTCTTTAATAGAGGGAGCTTCTTCTACTGAAAGATATTCATCGGCATCCACCCAGAGTACCCACTCGCTGGTGATATAAGGGAAAGCGGCATTGCGCGCTGCCGCAAAATCATCGCACCAGGCAAAATGTATAAGCTTGGTTTGCGGATATTGTTGTTGGAAGGTTTTGATATATTCTACGGTTCCATCTGTTGAACCTGTATCGACAATGACAATTTCGTCTACCGCATTGACGATACTATTCAGGCAGCGCGCAATGCAGCGAATTTCATTTTTAACAATAAGAGCAGCCGAAACGGATACATTTTTAACTGAGAATAGCTTATCCAAATAAGGTCTTCTTTGACCGTCCGGAATAGTAGGAAGCAATTTTTGAATGTCATGTATCCATGCAGCTCTTGGAGCCAGAAGGCAAGCGCGGCGGAGCGCTTGTTTGGCCTGCTCTCCGTATCCTTGCAAATGTAGAGATCTACCCAGCGCAAGCCATGCATCGGCGTACCAGGGTGATGTTTTAATAGCTTCGATGCATATTCTCTCCATTTTTTTTGCATCGTCTATTTCGAATACTGTGGAGATTTGGTTGTTCATTTCTTTGCACCTCCTTAATTTTAATTAGGAAAACAGGTCAGTAAGGTTATCGGTATGACGGTGAAGAATAGTTAGTAAGGAAATAAATTTCATGGAAAGGAAGTCGATAAAATGACAATGAAAAAACGAGTGCTGATAGGGAGTCCGGTTCATCAAAAACCTGAGATTTTAAGCGAATTTCTTCGTTCATTGAAAACGTTAAAAGTAGATACTTTGGAAGTAGATTATGCTTTTGTTGATGATAATGCAAATGAAGAATCAAGTCGTATGTTACAAGAATTTTATCATCGTAATAGTAAAGTTATGATCGATAACGGAATAAAGCAGGATGAGTATGCTTTCCACCAGTGGACAGATTACTTAATGGAAAAAGTAGCTGTATTTAAAATCGAATAATTGCATTAGCGATTGAAGAGAATTATGATTATCTGTTTTTCGTTGACTCTGACCTTGTCTTGCACCCTGCGACACTCCAACATTTAGTTTCGCTTGAAAAAGATATTGTTTCCGAGATTTTTTGGACGAGCTGGCAGGAAGGCGAAAGAAAGTTTCCGCAAGTTTGGCTGTCTGATCAGTACACGCTGTATCATCGTTCGCCGCATGAGACGCTAAGTGATGAAGATGTTCAGGCGAGAACGATGGAGTTTTTACAGCAATTACGTAAGCCTGGAGTTTATGAAGTAGGAGGACTTGGGGCTTGCACGTTAATTAGCCGTCGGGCGCTGCTTGCTGGGGTAAACTTCAATACAATCCCTAACATTTCCTTGATAGGAGAGGATCGTCACTTCTGTGTTCGTGCGACCGCGCTTGGCTTTTCGCTATTTGTTGATACGTATTATCCGGCATACCATATATACCGTGATTCCGATTTAGCGGGTGTAGAAATGTATAAATATCGCAATACAGTTAAGACATCCACAAATAAAGTTACACTTTCCATGGTTATTAAAAATGAGGCAGATCGTTATTTACGCCGGGTACTGGAAGAGTGCCGTCACTATATTGATGAAGCGGTTATTATTGATGACGGCAGTACTGATGAGAGTGTGGAAATTTGCAAGAAAGTTTTGGCTGGCATTCCGCTTCATATTGTGCGTAATGAAACATCACGTTTCGCGAATGAGATTGAACTACGCAAGCAACAGTGGGAAGAGACGATTAAGACGTTGCCAGACTGGATTTTGAATTTGGATGCAGATGAAATGTTCGAGAAGAAGTTGCGCGAAGTGATGCCAATGATTGTGAACCAGCATGAATATGATGTGATTTGTTTCCCATTATATGACATGTGGGATGAAGACCATTATCGTGATGATGAGTATTGGTGCGCTCATAAAACATATCGCCCGTTTTTAGTTCGTTATCAACCGGATTTTGTATATAAGTGGAAAGAGACTGCACAGCATTGTGGGCGGTTTCCGGAAAATATTCTGGAATTGTCGACTGGAAGATTGGATATTCGCCTCAAGCATTACGGTTGGGCCAGTCCGGAAGACAGACAGAAAAAATATGAACGGTATATGCAACTTGACCCGGAAGCGAGATATGGCTGGAAAGAGCAGTATGAGTCGATTCTTGATCCAGCGCCAACATTAAGGAAATGGGAAGAATAGAAGAAGAGATAATACAGTGGTTTTATCTGAGTAATTATAAACGCTAATATATGTGGTTAGAGAGAAAAGGAAATATTTTATAAAATATTTAGGTGCGAAGACTATTTTGTTTCTTTAATAATATGACGATATATTAGAGTAGATAGACATATATAGACATATATAGAGATCGGGTGGATCGTGTGTATACAGGAAAACGAATTTTGGTTATTGGCGGGACAGGTACAATCGGTCAGCAAATGGTAAGAGAGCTTCTCACATATAATCCAAAGGTTATTCGCATATTTAGCCGTGATGAATATAAGCAGTATGAAATGCAAAATGAATATCGTGAATACAGCCGTCAGCTTCGCTTCTTAATAGGAGATGTGCGCGATTATGACCGTGTATGCCGGGCGATGGAAGACGTGGATTATGTGTTTCATCTGGCGGCGATGAAGCATGTGCCGGCGTGTGAATACAATCCATTTGAAGCTGTGCAGACGAATGTGATAGGAACACAAAACGTGATTCAGGCAGCGATGCAGGCCGGTGTAAGAAAAGTCTTGTTTACAAGTACAGACAAGGCAATTTCACCGACAAATACATACGGGGCTACGAAGCTAACGGCTGAGCGACTGATTTCAGCAGCGGAATATATGAAGGGAACGAAGAAAACTATATTTTCTTCTGTGCGTTTTGGAAATGTCATGGGTTCGCGTGGCTCGGTGATTCCGTTATTTAAAAAACAAATACTTGAGCAGGGGTATGTAACGGTTACAGACCCGAATATGCTCCGATATATGATGACACCGAGCCAGGCAATTTCATTAATGCTGAAGGCGAATGAACTGGCGCAGGGTGGTGAGGTATTCGTATTGAAGATGCCGATTGTGAAGGTGGGTGATCTTGTAGAAGTTATTATTGAGGAGATGACCAGGAAGTATAATCTCCAGTCAACGGTGGATATACGGACAATTGGTCTGCGTCCCGGTGAGAAGAGATATGAAGAGCTAATGACAGATGACGAGGCACATGTGGCACTTGAAGCAAAAGAAATGTATATTATTCCTTCAGTTTTTGGTGGAGAGCGAACGTATCCTGAAGTATATAAGAAAGGTGTTCATGGTATATTTCCACAAGCAAGTGATGCAATTGGGAAAGAAGTGTTACGAGATTGGCTCTTGGGGGATAAGTTGTTATAATGTTTTCAAAAGAAAGTACCCCTGGTAGTTAGCGAGAGAACAACGAAACATTCTGCCCTAGTATCGTGTCTTCCATCGATGATAAAATACTTCGTCCCTGCTTTTTAACCGTCGATATGAAATTACGTATGACACAAAACGCATCCGAGCCATGTTTACTGCGAGATGTCCCTGAAATTTTCTGCTTTAACTTTGCTATTCGTATGCCACGCTCTGCCTAGTTGTTGTCAAACGGAATCGCAGGATCATGCAGAAAGGCAAGCACGTGACGATGGGCAGACAAGGGATCCAAAAGATTTTTGGCGGGTGTTTGCTTCTTCCGTCCCTTTCCTTCTGGCAGAGGGGAAAGAAAACGATGCTCCGCAAACCCTCGTTCAAGAATGTGTAATAGGCAGCTTCCATTTGGGTGATGGTATCGGGCAGAAGAATGCCGTTATGTCTCTCTTTTCCTGCTTTCCGAAAAGAAGAAATTCTTTCATATCTTTCGCCTATACCTGTTGATAGGACTTCCCAATACCTTGCAGTTCGCGTGAGTGGTGTACGTTGCAGGGCATGGGAACATTCATCGTATTAAGGGGACCATGCATTATGAGCAGCGAAGAAGGGACTGGTGGATTTCTTCTTCAAAGTTCATAGAAGTCATTGTTTATATTGACAAGTGTACTTCCTGATTGGTTACCCAAACAAATCGTCCCTTCGTTCTGCTGCATGTTCATAAGGCAAGAAGTTGATAGGTGTTAAATAAACAACCAACGCTTTCAGACGACTACTTTTTACATCCTTACATTACAGGACACGCTACACTTCTAGATGGATTACAGCAATGGTGGATAAAAAAACTAAAGCTGGATTAAATTTGTCTATCGAGCAGCAAAAACAGTTACAAGCTGCATAGGTAATTCTTTGTTTTTATAAATGGTAAATTTTGTATTTTGTTTTGAGCAAGTCTAGTTATATAGTTATGAAATTGATTTGGAGGGTGAGTTTGTGAAAAAAAACGTATTGATTTTTGGTACGGGAAGTTACTATTCCCACATTAAAAAAAATATACAGGAAAAATATCATATTATTGCTTTTATTGACAATGATTCTAGAAAACAGGGTGCTTTTTTTGAGGGCAAGCATATTATTTCTCCTTTAGATATAGAGAAATATAACTATGAGAAAATTTTAGTAGCAAGCAGTTTTTTTTACGATATATCAATTCAGTTAGTTAATTTGGGCATACCATCCAATAAGGTTGTATTTCCTTTTTATGATGGTAAGGAAGCACTACTTAAGAAGGTGATTGAAGGCAATATAAATAGAATTTTAGTTTCTGTAGACGGAATTAATTTATTTCTAAGTAA
>NZ_BJXX01000111.1 GCF_007991215.1 Aneurinibacillus danicus | reverse complement strand
CGGTAGGCTCCGCCTAACCGAAATTCATCTCCCACTTTCACGGGTGTCATCACACCTTCACGTTTAGAAGTGGGAGACTTCTTTCGGAAAAAGGTTAAATTATCTTATTTCCGTTTCGATTAATTTTGCAAAATCACAGAAGTTAAAGTACGAAATAAATTAATAAAAATTCATTCTATTGAATTAAAATACATACGTCTAACTAATTATGAAAAAGTGTCTAGCTAATTATGATGCAAGTCCAGCTAATTATGACAAATCACAATTACATTAATTCTCTCTGTCTAATGAACCGGCTTACGAGCAACGGGAATATCCGCAAGCTTCGCAGTGTTTGCAGCCTTCTTCAGCTATGAGCGCAGCGGCGCCGCATTCCGGGCAAAGGTCAAGCCCTTCACGGTAAACGTCGCCGTCTTCGTCGCGATCATGCGGCTTCTGCACCGGTGCCGGCGGAGCCTGCACTTCGCTTGCGGAAGCAACCGGGCTTTCATCGTCTCCGTCCAGATAGAATTCGATCGCTTTCGCTACTGCATCCGGAATCGAATCTACGCGGTTGGCCCCGAATCCGACTGCGCCGGAGCCGCCGATACCTTTCAGGTGCTTAATCAACAGGCGGGCTTTGTTTCCGTCCGGCAGTTCGCCAAAGCGGAGGAACAGCGTAGATACGCGGCCAAGGGCCTCGGACATCGCGAATACGTCACTGCCTGCTTTTCCTACGTTTACGATGACTTCGAACGGTGCGCCGTCCACTTCGTTCACCGTTATGTAGGCTTTACCAAGCGGAGTCTTCATCTTGTATGTCGCGCCTTTCAGGCGGAGCGGGCGACGGCGGTAATCTTTCGTCGGCGGCGTTTCGTCCAGGTCGGTCACAGGAGCGATTTTTTCCGCTTTCGGTTCCTCTGCTTTTGCCTCTTTCTTCTCTTCTTTTTCTTCGCCTTTCGTCGTCAGAACTTGTACGTCACGGCTGCCGTCACGGTAAATCGTTACGCCTTTGCAGCCCAGATCAAAGGCGAGTTCGTACAATGCTTTTGTATCTTCTATGCTGAAGTCGGCAGGCGCATTCGCCGTTTTACTGATCGAGCTGTCCACCCATTTCTGGATAGCGCCCTGCACGCGTACGTGATCCTCTGCTGACAGATCCATCGCGCTGACGAAGTAATCCGGCAGTTTTTCTGTATTATTTTCTTCGAGCCATTTTTTCGCGATCGGTACGTATTGCTTGTCGAAGCCAAGTCGGCTTTGACGGTAGAATTCGAACGCATAGAAAGGTTCGATTCCTGTGCTCGTGCCGACCATTGTCCCAGTGGATCCGGTTGGCGCCTGGGTCAGAACCGTTACGTTACGCATACCGCGCTCTTTCACCGCATTGCGCACTTCATCGTCAAACTGCTTCATAAAACCGCTTTGCAGGAAGAGGTCCGCGTCAAATGCCGGGAAGCTTCCTTTTTCAGCGGCGATTTCCGTAGAAGCAAGGTACGCTTCGCGTGCGATAAAGTTATACAGCTTGTCCAGGAATTCAAGCGATTCCGGGCTGCCGTAGCGGATTTTTAGATGAATCATCATTTCCGCAAGACCCATTGTACCAAGGCCGATACGGCGCTCTTTCTTCTGATTCGCTTCGTTTTCCGGGAAGTGGTACGGCGTTGCGTCGACTACGTTATCCAGGAAGCGAACGGAATGGCGTACTGTGGTCGCTAGGTTTTCCCAGTCTACATCTTCGTCTTTGACGAATTTTGATAGGTTAATTGCTGATAAGTTACATACACCCCAACCAGGGAGTCCTTGTTCCAGTTTTGTTATCCTGCAGACTTTTTATTCTGCAGATCTAACGGTTCCTTTTCCCGTTAGTTCGGCATACATTTTCACTTAGGTATTACAATTTTCCTTTAGAAATGCTAATAAATCTTTTCTGCCAAGCTGTTCCCCTAAAACAGCTTGCGTAATAACCCTGATATCTTTCACACCATATTTGCTCTGAATTTCAGCTAGCAAGGGAGATAAAGTTGTCTTAATCCGATTGAAAGGTGTATTTAAAATCAGCTCTCTGTTTTCACGGCTCCATTCCAAAACATGTTTCTTAATCAACCCACGTATCTCATTTCTTTTAGATACATAAACCTCTGTTGCTAACTGGAAACCATATCGCCCGCCGCATATGTCACTACAAAATTTTTGTCTGCTTGTTTCAAGAGCAACGAATGCTTGACCACAGAAGTTGCATTTTCTCTCAACACGAAGAACGCGGATAAACTTTCCTTTTCTCGCCTTAAGGATAGCGGCTCCCTTTATAGAACCAGCAATCATTTTTTTACGTGTATCAGGATTATTCCACAGTTTTTTAGTATTAAGACCTATGGTTTTTTTAGTTTCTTTTGTATGTCTGTGACTATAATGAGGATTTAAACTTCCTCTTGTCGATTTATTAATTGTTGTATAAGATGCTGTATTCCATTCTGCAATTGTTCCTGTTAAAGAAAACGGTAATTCTTTATAGAGCAACAACAAGTCTTGGTAGGATACAAGCTTATACTCTATGTCAAAAATCATTTTTAACTTCTCTAAGTTCTCCAGTGCTTTTATCTTTGCTTGTTGATTTCTTGATTTTATCTCAACGATAAATTGAAGTTCACTTTTCTCGTTATAAATAAAGAAATCTGGAGTATACATTTTATCGCCTAAATCAAATTTTTTCTCTTCGTATTTCCAATTAATTTGCTTGTAGTCTAAATATTTAGCATAGGCGTATTCGTAAGAACTTCTCAAATATACATCACCATAGTATCCGGCATAGCCTCTGTTCATTGTTTCACCTCCTAACTTTTAAAATGATCTAGGGGATTAAAAATTTGTAATATTATGTCCTAAGTGTTGCGGCCTCGTGCCCGGATTATATTCTCCATCAGGAGGTTCACCGAGTATGCTCTGCCCCTGACTAACTTTTTACGGTTAGCCTTCGGTTCGGATTCCCGTCTCAGGGTTCCCGCTTCATTCCGCAATGTTTTACGTGAGGCAAACTATGCGACTTTACCACACGGATTTGTACAAATAATCGGGTTGAAATACCAGCTGTTGGACATCTGGTTGTAGTATTCCATGAATACTACGCCCGGCTCGGCGGATTTCCATGCGGACTCGATAATCGTGTGCCACATGTCACGGGCGCGGATTGTTTTGTACACGCGCACCGGCTTGCCAAGCTCAACCCATTTTTCCATGTTACCGTCCCAGATTTCATCGTACTCCGGATCGGTTGTGTCCGGGAACTTGAATTCCCATTCCAGGTCTTCTTTTACGGCTTTCATGAAGTCGTTGCTGATGCAAACGGACAGGTTGGCGTTTGTAATAAGCCCCATGTTCTGTTTTACCGTAATGAACTCCAGCACATCCGGGTGCCAGTCGTTCATCATAAGCATTAATGCCAATAATGTTACGTCGAATCGCTACTTCGACTCTCTAAATCACTTTAGAGTTCAGACCATATCTTACGCTATCACGATGACAGCGCCCCTGCGCTTCGGATTCGCTTGAATCCTACTCTACTCGCTTCCACATTATTTAATGTGTGCTTTCGATGGTCGTTGGACCTTCCCCATATCTTGAAAAGACGTAGGGGCTTGGCTGCTGGTTGTCTTTGTCATCACATTATTTTCAAACCTTCACGCTTACCGTTTCCAGTTACGTTGTGGCTAATGTGATAAGTACGATGCAAGCACATTCTCCACTTCACTTAAGCTATGCAAAATACTATCTTCCCAGAAACGCACAATTTTATATCCATTCCGCTCCGCAATCTCATTTTTTAATTTATCGATCTTTCGTCTTTCAAGTTGCCATCTTTTTGGCTGTGGATAAAACTTAGGGTTACAATGCCAATAATCGCCATCGCACTCGATTAGCAGCTTATAATCAGGAAGCAAGAAATCATATTGTCTATTTTCCAGTCTAAAAGAGTATTTATAATTTACATTTAGGCGATTAAGCACTTCTTCCATGACTACTTCTATCCTAGTTTTACGAAAAGATTGCGTTTCAAATTGACGAAGCGTAGCCTGGCGTATTTTTTGTATCGTTTCTTCGGTATAAATCCCTGTCTTCCCCTTATTCCACGGGGGACGATAGTTATTTTTTCTTGTTTGCGCTGCTTTTTGCCCGATAATCAAAAAATGTTTTCTTTTACGTTCTTCGGGCATTTCTAAATGCCAAGTCGAGATGCTATGTGATCTCAATTCACTTTCGCACTTGCTGCTGCTGCATGTTCTAACACGAAGGTCGTCCTTCATAAACTCTGTCTTACAAACTTCACACCGTCGCCTTCTATCTCGCTTTTTGTGGCAAGAAGTGCTGCAGAAAAGATTAGGAACGCCCCTTCGAAGCTTGACTAAATTAGTGCAGAATGAATTTTGACAAGTTAAATCCTCGACGGTGTAATAATGGCGCAATAAATAATCATGCAAGCTAAGTGAATGGACATGAATTAAATGGGAAGTAAACCGGCCTTGCTTATTATGCATAAACATTTCTCCGCATAAGACGCAAATTTGTTTACTTCTTGCATCGTAACGCCTCAAAAAACTCACCCCAATAATCAATGAATCTTATTTATGATTATTCTTGAAGTGGCGTTATAATAAAGAGTTTCCAGCAATTCACAGGGTTAAGAGGCACATTTTTACCAAATTTTACCTCTTCTTGAGCCACCTTGCTCAATTAATCCCGTGGTATAACTAAACAATCCGCCCCAGGACACGGAACCGCTCGAAGAACCGTTCACGCCCCGTACCTGCGCACGGCGCGGACGAAGGCTCGACAGGTTGATGCCGACGCCGCCCCCGCGGGACATAATCTCCGTCATCTGGCTCAGCGTCTCCATGATGCCGCCGCGGCTATCATGCGGAGACGGAATAACATAGCAGTTGTACAACGTCAACTCATCGTTGGCGCCGGCGCCTGCCGCGATACGTCCACCCGGCACGAGCTTCCAGTCCGACAACAGGTCGCGGAACTTCTGTTCCCACTCCTGCTGTTTCTCCGGCGTCGTCTCGACGGATGCGATCGTCTTCGCCAGACGGTCCCACATCTCTTCCGGCGTGTTCTCCAGTGTCCGCAGGGCCTTCTCCGCCTCAGTCGTCACCGTCTCGCCGCTGCGCAGCTTAACATGAATTATATTGCCTTCACGCGCTTCTACTACGCCAACTTCTTTTTTCGGGAATTTCGGATCGTCTTTCGTTAGAACAAGTACCGTGTCTCCGGCTTGTACATTATCTGGATTCGGATCTTTTAGCGCATAGCGGTCGAGAAAAATTTTCTCGCTCAATCCTTCTAATTTCGTTTTGCCCGCCATTTCAGTTGCTGTCTCCATTTTTCACCCTCCAACTGTGTGAAATAGAATTTGACCATTCACATGCTGTCTGATACATTTGATAAGTGCCCTCTTAGTCTAAACCAAAGATTGCTACCACGTCAATATATTGTGTTCATATTTAGATTTTACCACAATATATAGTTATTTTCTCGTTTTTCTAAAAAAACTTTTTGACAAAAGCACATCGGACCAAAACATGGGAAAAAGCGGCCCGTCACGGCCGCTTTTTCTATCGCTGTCCTATCGTTTGAAATTCCATTCGTTACACCCGTATTTCTCGCGTGCGAGTTGTTCGGCAAGCTCTCGCTCTTCGGCAGTCAGCTCATCATCTACCAATTCTACGCCAAGCCCCTTCGCAAACCCCTCACGAAATGCCTTTCGCGCATCATCAAGCGTCGCGGGCGTCGGACGTACCTGGTTAATCGCAACCGCTTTATCGGCAAAGCCCCGCTTCAGCCATTCCCGTACCCGCTCGTTCGGATGACGGATAATATCGAACAGCATATCGACATCAATATCTAACAGAATGGACCCGTGCTGCAGAATAACGCCCTTCTGACGCGTCTGGGCGCTGCCGGCCACCTTCTTGCCTTCCACGACCAATTCATATGAAGATGGTGCATCAAAGCAAGCTGCAGATGACGGTTCGGCAAACTTCGCCTCGTCCGGGCTCACCATATCCGCACGCATATCCAGCAGACGGAATCCTTCCAAAAGGCCTGCGCTAATGATGCGGTAGGCATCGGTCACGCCGGACGGCATCGCCGGATGCGCTTCCGATACCACCACGCTGTAGGTAAGCTCTTTGTCATGTAGCACGGTCCGCCCGCCGGTAGCCCGACGTACAAAGCCGAGCCCGTATTCCTTCACTTTCTCCAAATCGATTTCTTTCTCGGCTTTTTGAAAATAGCCGATGGACACCGTCGCCGGGTCCCACGTATAGAAACGAACCGAAGGACGGGTTTTTCCTTCGCTATGTATTGTAAGTACCGCTTCATCGATCGCCATATTCATCGCCGGCGAGCTAACTCCTGTGTCAAGGAAACGCCACTGTTCCATCTATATACCCCTTTCATTTCGATTCATTCCTTTTCATTGTAGCACACTTGGAAACGTTCTCTCTTTCTTTAAACTTTCACACTCATTGAAGCATAGAATAGATTAAATATTTTTGTTTCAACTGGGGAAAAACAGGGTAAAGTATTCTACGCAAAAATTCCAAGGGTATCAAAGGAGGCGTTGCCAATGAAAGACTTGTGCATTTACTGTGGTGAAGAGTTGGTACTCTGGGAACGAAGCCGAAGCTATTGCTCCACATGTAAGGACAGAACAGAAGTGACGTATGCCGATGACGCGTATTATGCCGATGACGAGTTGCGCCACGATGACTATTACATTGATGATGTGCATGAAGAATTTCGCTATAGACATAAGTATTAATAAAGCAGAAAACCGTCATGGCGTCTCCGCCGCAACCCCGACATGAAAATTGAGGGAAGGG
>NZ_BJXX01000110.1 GCF_007991215.1 Aneurinibacillus danicus | reverse complement strand
TCTTTCCCTTCCTTCTTTCCTCACGATTTTCACAAAAAAGGAGGCCGGAGCGGTCTCCTTTTTCTTATTTTTCGACATACCCTTCGTCTTCATTATCATCTTCCATTAAGTCCGGATTGCCCATTACGGAAACAACTCCTGCCTCATCGAGCATTTCCTCGTATTGTTCATGCATCGGAGTTTCCGTGTTTACGCCAATGAATTTTCCTTCCATGTCAGCGAGCAAAAATCCCTCAATGTCCTCCACATACCCGACAGTCTCTTCCGACTCCCAGTACATATCGTCATAGCTAAAATGAGCCTGCTCTCCGAAATCGGAAGGCGTATCTGACGTTCCGTATTTCGTCACATCCTGTATCGTGTCTTCTGCATCATACAACGTAGCATCCCGCTTGTCGTAATTAAACTGACCGAACGGAGGGTCAACCATATCCTCTTCCGCCGGACGACGCGCCGATACAAATGTCTCGCCTGCATGTTCAATGCATCGTACGGTGGTCGGCAATGCCTCCAAACGTTCACGTGGGATTTTCCTGTGGCAAACTTCGCACGTGCCGTATACACCACGCTCTATCGCTTCAAGCGCGCGTTCAATGTCCCGCATCTCTTCTTCTTCGTGTTCATGAAGTGCAAGATCTTTGCCACGCTCGAACGTCTCACTCCCTTGATCGGCCGGATGGTTATCGTAATTGGAAAGCTCCCCGATCGCCTCCTGCATCGCGGCCCTCCCCATTCCATAAGCATCGCTATCCTGAAGCCGCTGCTTAATGTCGTGTAGTTGGTTCGTAAGCAGCGAACGAAAATGAGAAAGCTCCTGATTCGTCAGCATCCCGAGCATCCCTTTCTGTCTCAAAGTATAAGCCGCAGTAATGCGGCGCACCTGAGCATAGTATCTGCGCATATTTAGGAAAAAATGTTGGGGATTGAAGGAAGAAAAAAGGAGAGACAGGCACGCGATCTATTCTGACGTGCTTGGCCTCTCCTCCGCTTTCTATTCAGGTTTTGTATAGCGCAATATCGGCTTCCGGGCCGCCAGCACTTCATCAAGACGGCTCACTACCGTATGATGAGGCGCCTCCTGTACAATTTCTGGTGTCTGTTCCGCTTCCTGCGCGATTTGAATCATAACATCGATGAATTCGTCCAGCGTTTCTTTCGACTCTGTTTCCGTCGGCTCGATCATTAGGCACTCTTCCACGATAAGCGGGAAGTAAATCGTCGGCGGATGGTAGCCGAAATCAAGCAGGCGCTTGGCAATATCAAGCGTGCGTACCCCTTGCTTTTTCTGACGTTTGCCAGACAGGACGAATTCGTGTTTGCATACGTGGTCAAACGGCAAATCATAATATTTAGCCAGCTTGCGCATCATGTAGTTGGCGTTCAGCACTGCGTTCTCGGACACAAGACGCAGCCCCTCCGGCCCCATTGTGCGGATATACGTATAAGCACGCACGTTGATACCGAAGTTGCCGTAGTATGCTTTTACGCGGCCGATCGACTGCGGACGGTCAAAGTCAAGACGGTAAACATCGCCTTCCTTGACAACTATCGGTTTTGGCAGAAATGGGATGAGCTCCTTTTTCACGCCGACCGGACCGGAGCCCGGGCCGCCGCCGCCGTGCGGAGTTGTAAACGTCTTGTGCAGGTTCAGATGAACAACGTCAAATCCCATGTCCCCCGGACGCGCTTTCCCGAGAATCGCATTGGCGTTGGCACCGTCGTAATACAGAAGGCCGCCCGCTTCGTGCACGATCTCCGCAATTTCTACGATGTTTTTCTCAAACAGGCCGAGCGTGTTAGGATTGGTGAGCATAAGCGCCGCCGTATCCGGACCGACTGCCTGACGCAGCGCCTCCACATCGACGAATCCGTTCTCGTCCGATGCCACAGTGATGGTCTCAAGTCCGGCTACGCTGGCGGAAGCCGGGTTTGTGCCGTGCGCAGAGTCGGGCACGATAACCTTGGTGCGATTCTCGCCCCGGCTTTCATGGTAGGCGCGAATCATCATCAGACCGGTCCATTCGCCCTGGGCGCCCGCCGCCGATTGCAGCGTTACCGCATCCATGCCGGTAATCGCCGCAAGGTCTTCCTGTAATTCATACATTAACTGCAGTGCGCCCTGTACCGTCTCTTCCGGCTGATACGGATGAATGCGGGCAAATCCCGGGTAGCGAGCCACATCTTCATTAATTTTCGGGTTATATTTCATCGTGCAGGAGCCGAGCGGATAGAAACCGGAGTCGACCCCATGATTGCGCTTCGACAATTCCGTGTAGTGGCGCATCAACTGCAATTCACTCACCTCAGGCAGCTCCGCCGGCACCTCGCGCAGATATGTGCCCGGAATAACAGATGTAACATCGACTTCCGGTACATCGCAGGCAGGCAGCGAGTAGCCGACACGTCCCGGCTTGCTCATCTCAAAAATCAGCGCTTTGTCTTTTTGCTGCTGTTCATTTTTCTGCATGGTATTAGGCATGGCGCGCTCCCTCCAATCTTTTCACCAGTCGATCGATTTCTTCCTTCGTGCGCAGCTCTGTGACCGCGAGCAGCATATGCTGCGCAAGCTCAGGATAATCACGCGACAAGTCGAAACCGCCGATAATCTCATCCTTGAGCAGCGCTTTATTGATATCGCCGACCGGACGCGGCGTTTTAATAACGAATTCGTTAAATACCGGCGCATCGTATACGACTTCGTATCCGTCGAGCCTTGCAATCTGCTGTTTGGCATACTGTGTCTTCTGTACATTCAGAAGCGCCATTTCCTGCACACCCTGTCTACCAAGCGCCGTCATCGCCACTGCCGCGGCCAGCGCATTCAATGCCTGGTTGGAGCAGATATTAGATGTCGCTTTCTCGCGACGGATATGCTGTTCGCGCGCCTGTAAGGTCAGCACGAAACCGCGGCGTCCCTGCTCGTCTTTCGTTTGTCCTACAATACGGCCCGGAATCTGGCGCATCAACTCTTTTTTCACCGCGAAATAGCCGCAATGCGGACCGCCGAACGCCATCGGAATGCCGAACGGCTGGGCGTCGCCCACCACTACGTCGGCACCGAATGCACCCGGTGGCTGCAAAATCCCCAGTCCGAGCGGATTGGCGCTTACAACAAACAATCCTTTATATTTATGGGCAATTTGCTCGATCGCGGCCAGCTCCTCAACCGCACCAAAGAAGTTCGGATACTGGACAAGGACGGATGCCGTATTTTCATCGACCGCCGCCTCGAGCGCCTCAAGATCGGTGAGTCCGTTTTTGCAGCCAATTTCAACCACTTCAAGCCCCTGGCCTTTCGCATATGTCAGCAGAATAGAACGGGCTTCGGGATGCACGGCACGGGAGACGACAACTTTCTTCCGCTTTGTCTTCGCTGCAGTCATTGCGGCAGCTTCCGCCAGGGCCGTCGCCCCGTCGTACATGGATGAATTCGCTACGTCCATGCCGGTCAATTCGCAAATCATCGTCTGAAATTCGAAGATTGCCTGCAATTCACCCTGGCTAATCTCCGGCTGGTACGGCGTATAAGCCGTATAAAACTCTGAGCGGGAAATCACGTGATTGACCACGCTCGGAATGTAGTGGTCATACGTGCCTGCTCCCAGGAAGCAAGCGTAATCGAGCGCATTGACATTCTTGCCCGCCATTCGCCCCATATGCTTCGTCAGCTCTGCTTCCGGAATCGCTTCCGGAATCGCAAGCCTCCCTTTAAAACGAACCTGCTCCGGAATATCGGAGAACAGGTCGGATATATCAGAAATGCCAAGGTCGGCCATCATCTCTTTGCGGTCTGCCTCCGTTGTTGGAAGGTATCGATACTTCACGGTCACAGTTTATTCCTCCTCTTTGCTAAACGCTTCGTACTGCTCCGCCGTCATCAGCGCATCCAATTCTTCCGGATTCGAAAGCTTAACAATAACCATCCAGCCTGCCCCGTATGCATCACTGTTAATCGTCTCCGGTCCTTCTTCAAGCTCACGGTTGACTTCTACGACTTCCCCGCTAACCGGCGCATAAATATCGGAGACGGCTTTTACCGACTCGACGGTGCCCATGCTTTCGTCCGCTTTCACAACGGCCCCTTCTTCCGGCAGCTCTACAAACACAATGTCACCCAATTGTTCCTGCGCAAAATGCGTAATGCCGATACGGACACGTCCTTCATCCAGCACTTCTACCCATTCATGCTCCTTGCTGTATTTAAAAGCGGATTGTACCTGGCTCATAATCTCTTCTCCCCCAATTTTCCTTTACTGGTTTTATGCTTTCGGCCGTTTATAAAACGGCGTAGGCACTACTTTCGCTTTGACCCGCTTGCCGCGGATTTCCACATCCAGCTCCGTACCGAGCTCACTGTATTGGCGCTTTACAAGCGCAAGCCCGACATTTTTCTTAAGCGTAGGCGACTGTGTACCCGTCGTCACTTCGCCGACCCTCTCTTCCCCTGCATAAACCGGGTAGTGGGTGCGCGGAATGCCGCGTTCAATCATTTCGATACCGACCAGCCTGCGCGGCGCGCCTTCTTCCTTCTGCTTTTTCAATGCTTCCTGTCCGATGAATGGCATAGGTTTGTCGACTTTGACGGCGAAGCCCAGCCCTGCTTCAATCGGGCTGATATCCTGGCTCAGTTCCTGCCCGTACAGTGGCAGGCGTGCCTCGAAACGAAGCGTATCACGCGCGCCCAGACCGCACGGCAGTACATCACCTGCGCCAGCTTCGAGGATTTTCTTCCATAATATCGGTGCCTCTTGCGCTTTGACATAGATTTCGAATCCGTCTTCTCCGGTATAGCCGGTACGGGAGACAAGGCCGGATACACCGGCCAAATTAACATCCTGTTTAAAATGGAAAAAACGGATGGCAGATAGATTGGTGTCCGTCAGCTTTTGAAGCACCTCTTCGGAAAGCGGTCCCTGAAGCGCCAGCTGTGCCGTTTCGTCGGAGATATTGCGAAGCGTAACTTTACCCTGAACATGCTGCCGCATCCACTCGTAGTCTTTTTCGATATTAGCAGCGTTGATAACCAGCAGGTAATGGTTGTCTGCCAGCTTGTAGACAAGCAGATCATCCACTGTACCGCCGTCCGGATAACACATAATCGAATACTGGGCCTGGTCTACGGCCAATTTGGACGCATCATTCGTTGTTATCTTCTGTACGAATGCAAGCGCATCCTCTCCCTTTACTTCCACTTCACCCATGTGGGATACATCAAACAATCCTGCTTTTGTCCGTACTGCTTCATGCTCTTTTTGAATGTTTGAGAATTGAACAGGCAACTCCCAGCCCCCGAAATCAATCGTTTTGGCTCCATGCTTTTCGTATAGGGGGTACAGAGGCGTTCGTTTTAAGGCAGACATTTGTTTCCAACCTCCATTATTTTTTTACTAACGTACTCTCATAAAACTAAAGAAAAGATAAATATGGAAAAAGGCGAACGCCTTTTTCTTCCCTGGTTCTTACTCCCTCTGTCCTCTCCTTCTTTTCTCACGATTTTCACAAAAAAAGGACAGAAATAGGGTATATCCCCCTATCTCTGTCCTTTTTACCTGAGAGCTACCCGGCACAAGCCATCTCTCTACGGCTTTCTGACCGGTTTCCCCTTTGGTGGTCCGCCATGCAGACTCTCTCCAGAGTTGCGTCCCGCAGAGGTACTTTTGCCTGAGAGATTGAAAGGTATCTTGCTCCTTCGGCGACGCGACCGACGCGTTCTCTCCCTCTGCTTTCATCCGCACGATATTTTAGTATTGGAAAAAATCAAATATGTAATCCTTTTCTATCGTAACACGAATCAGAAAAATTGCAATGCACTTTTTCAGCTTTCCGCTAACAATAAAATCCTTATTTAATATAATGTTTGTTTTTAAACTATAAAGAGATAAAAATAAAAACAAAAAACAAAATAAATAAACAAAAAAAACGAACTTTAAGGTGGATGATACGTTTTTTTCGTTCCGTCCTATTAAAGAGGATATCCTGTATCTCGGGCGGCAGTATTAAATTCCCCTGTTCATCAAATCGGCCAAGCAGCGGTTTTTTTTCCATCATATGTATGCCCTCCCTATGGCCCGGCAACAAAGTTTTGTACCTTTCCGATACCATTCCTTTTATTATTTCATCATCCTGTCCTCTGATAAAACACTATATAAAAAAACGTGAACTTTTTGTTCATTACTTAAGACTCATTTTAGCAAAAAAAAAGAGAGAATACAGGAAAATCTATGAAGAAAATCTTATTATAAAAGTACACAAGAAATTTTTACCTCAGTTAGAAGGGAGTGTAATCTCATGTTATCCAATTGCTCTGCGTGCGGCAAAGTATTCATGAAAATTTCCAAGCCAGTCTGCCCGGATTGCGTGCGCAAGGAACTTGAAACTGTTAAACGCATCCGTGATTACTTAAAACCGAAAGAAAAGCGAACTGCTCCCCTGGCACAAATCTCGCGGGATCTCGATATACCGATCCGCTATATCGAATATTTGATTCGCGAGAAGTATTTCGACCTTACACGCTATCCCAGCCTGCAATATAAATGCAAGAACTGCGATACACTCATCACGCTGGGCGAATATTGCAGATCATGCTCCGAAAAGCTGCGCAATAACCTTCTTGCCGCCAAGGAAAAGGCGGAGAAAAACGAGAAAGATAACGACGGGTCAGGCAGTCATTTTTATAAATCACGCTTATAAGCCTCCCTTCCGACATACATATGTACAAGTTAAAGAATGAAGATATATCGACATCCTTTGGCGGAACGAGATACCTGAAGCGAAGAAGAGGACAGGAGAAAAAAGGGCAAATAACATAACACTCTCTTTCCCTGTTCGCCTGTCTTCTGGTTCCTTCGAACCGTCTGGCGTATGTCATGATATCAAATTCAACTTATATAATATGTATGTATCGGATGTGAGAAAATGAAGCACACGATTATCAGACAAAAAACATGGCATAATTTTTTAACTCTTTTTCTGCTTTATATGAACCTTGTGCTTTCTTTCGGCCTAATTTACTGTGCCCTGGAATGGACGGGGCTTGGATTTATTCTTGATCACTATGCTTCCATAACACACCAGAATCAATGGTATGATCGAATTACCCGTTCCTTTTATTTCAGCGCGATTACACTGCTGTCGGTCGGCTACGGCGATTTAAGTCCGTTCGGGCTGGCACGCGCTGTTGCTATACTTGAAGCGATGATCGGGTATGTACTGCCCGCTGCTCTCGTCATCAAGTATGTAGCTTTTCCACATCCTCCGAGAAGACAATTTCGCCTGTTGAGCTTCCGCCGACCCAAAAAATAAGACAGCGAGGAGGATGTATGACGTATCCTGCCCTCGTTTTTTCCTTTTTCAACCC
>NZ_BJXX01000109.1 GCF_007991215.1 Aneurinibacillus danicus | reverse complement strand
GCATTTTCATATCGGGGTTGCGGCTGAGATGCCATGGTGGTTTTTTGTCTAAAGACTACAGTATTTTTTCCCTTCCCCTCCTCCTTTGAAACAACCTCAAACAAATTTTTACATAGATTCTCTCCTTTTCGTGCATCCTATCCATAAGACTTAGGAGGGTGGATTTAACATGACGGACATCCCTATTACGTTTCAGCGGGATTGGATCGATAGCTTTAAAACAAGAATGCAGCAAGACGGACCATGGCATCACCGCGAATTATACCGCCTGGCATGGGAAGCAGCCCGCGCCTGCGCAATCGGGGATTTCAATGAACTGCAGTGCCTGCGTCACCTGCCGTACCTAACCCCGCTCCCCCACCAGATCGAAACGGCGCAGAAAGTCATCTGTGACATGCACGGCCGCGCCCTGCTTGCCGATGAAGTGGGCCTGGGAAAAACCATTGAGGCCGGATTAATTCTAAAAGAATACATGGTGCGTGGTTTGGTCCAAAAAGCGCTTATTCTTGTGCCTGCCTCCCTCGTTGTGCAGTGGGTACGGGAGCTGAGCAGCAAATTCGCCATTCCGGCGGCGGCGCAGCGAAAAGAATATATGTGGACACAATATGATGTAATCGTTGCGTCCATCGACACCGCCAAACGTCCCCCTCACCGTGAGATTGTGCTTAATCAACCGTATGATCTTGTGATTGTTGATGAGGCGCATAAACTCAAAAATAAGCATACGAAAAACTACCAGTTCATTCAGGAGTTGAAGAAAAAATATTGCCTGCTGCTTACAGCGACACCGATTCAAAATGAACTCGATGAGCTATACAACCTTATTACACTGCTAAAGCCGGGGCACCTGGGACAATCCACTCAATTCCAGGAAAGTTACGTACAGGGAAAACGGCAGGTTAAAAACAATGAAACCCTCAAGCAGGAACTGAAAAAGATTATGGTTCGTAATCGGCGCGCCGACGGCAAAGTGGAATTCACTGCCCGCCACGTTATTACGGTTCCTATTGAGCTGTCGTCGGAAGAAAGAGCGCTCTACGATCAAGTTACCCGTTTTGTACAGGATCGCTATCACAGTGATGAAGAGGGCCACAAAAATCCGCTTGCATTGATTACGCTGCAGCGCGAAATCTGCAGCAGCCGGGATGCCGCATTTATGACACTGGTTAACATGCATAACCGCGCACCCGAGTCGTCGCCGCTTAGGCAGAGCATTCGTGAACTCATCGAAACATTAAAGCAGGTAACAACGCACCGGAAAGCGGAGAAAGTTCTCGAGATCATCAAAGAATCGGACGATAAGGTCATCATTTTTACCGAATACCGCGCTACCCAGGAATACCTGCAGTATATCCTGGCCCAGCACGGCATTACGTCCGTCTTGTTTCGCGGCGGATTTAAGCGTGGTAAAAAAGATTGGATGAGCCAATTGTTCGAACACCGGGCGCAGGTGCTTATCGCTACCGAAGCCGGTGCGGAAGGAATCAACCTGCAGTTCTGTAATCGTCTGATTAACTATGACATGCCGTGGAACCCGATGCGGGTCGAGCAGCGGATCGGCCGTGTACACCGCCTTGGTCAGACACGTGACGTTTATATTTACAATCTTGCGACCCGGGGCACGATCGAGGAAAAAATCCTCCATTTACTTTATGAAAAAATTAATCTGTTCGAGATGGTAATCGGAGAATTAGATACGATTATCGATCGGCTCCATTTGAATAAATCGCTGGAGAAAAGCGTGATTGATATTTTGCTGTCTTCGAAAAGCGAAGGCGAGTTAGCTATCAAAATGGACAACTTAAGCCAGGTCATCCAATCCGTACGTCAGAGCATGGAATCTATCCAGCCTGCTTCAGATTCATGGGAAGGGGCGGTGCTCCCATGAATCAAGCACAAGTTCGCTCTTTTCTGGAGCGGTATTTTGCGGCGCACCAGGCCCGTTATGAAGAGACGCATCCTGCCTACTTTACGGTCGAGCTTCCGGTGGAAGTAGATAAAGACCTGGGCAATCGCCCCTTCTATTGGACGTATGTAGAGCGGCTGAAATTAGAACCGCAGCCGATGTATATGACGCTTGTATTTGATCGTAGTGCCCTGCCATCCGGGGTAAACGGAGAAGACATTGCGTTTGGCTCTCCGCGTCTTCAGCAATTTTTTGCATCTGCGCGTCGGCACGGCCGCTATATCCGCCTGTACGAACATACTGTACCGTTCGCTGCGGCAGATGCACATACCGCGCTTACTCCATGGCTTGGTGTCAATTATAAGATTTCCTTTATCTGCGACCGCAAGAAGGATCGCCTTGTCTCACTCGGCATTAATTTACTTCATGGTCAGATTGAGGAGAACTTCTTCGATATGCTCGAAGTACGCAGCATGCTGCCGGTTTTGCCGGATTATGCCTATACGATGCGTCCGATTTTTAGCGTGGACTCAGCGGTACAGCGCCTCGAGCAGTATACACAGAGCCTGATAGAAAAAGAGGACAAGTCATGGGCCGAAGAGGCGCGCCGGCGCCTGGCAGCAGAGTTGACGCAAACCGAACACTTCTACGCCGCCAAAAAAGCCGCCGGGGAAGAAGGCGAGGAGTCTTCCTCAAAACACAGAGAAAAGCGATTGGACGAGCTGCGCTGGCAGTATGAACCGCGCATTGAAGTCGAGATGATAAACAGCGGCCTGTTTTATTTACAGCAGCTGCACTCATAAAACAAAAACCGAACCCGGCCGGTTCGGTTTTTGTTTTATTACTTTCGTCTGCGGCGAATCAGCATGCTAAGTGAAAGTGGCAGCATACCAAACCAGCGATACAAAAGCTTTTCTTTCGGCTTTTTGGTCCGTTGCTCTTTCGGAGTTTCCATGTATTTGACAAAACGTTGAGCCAGATATTTTACATATTCCTGCGAAGACATCAGACACGCCTCCTTGCTTTACCCTGTTAGTTATAGCGTGTCCGCTTCTATCCCTTTTCAGTCGTTCTCTGCCAGAAAGCGCTGAAAAACGGGATGCGCCCAGAGTTCATCCACGATTTCTTCTACGCTCTTACCGTCAGTGGAAAGCCGTACCGGAGCAAAGTCATATAGTCCGGCACGCTCTTCCATTAGCCGCCTTACATTCCGTTCCATATCACCGGCGAGCAGCGGACGGCTCGTATCAGCACGCAGCCGGTCGATGATCGTCTCCGGCTCTGCGGTGAGCGCCACCGTTAGCCCGCGTTGTTTCATTATCTCTACATTGCAGGGGCGGGTAACCACGCCGCCCCCGGTCGTCACAATTTGCGAAACCGGACTCGCAAGCACATGTTCTAACACCTGGGATTCAAGCGCACGAAACGCATCCTCCCCTTCTTCCGCAAAGATTTCCCGGATTTCTTTGCCTACGGCTTCGGCAATCTGATGATCGATATCCACCTGGTCCCAGCCGGTGCGCTCGGCAATCGCGCTGCCGATCGTTGTCTTTCCTGTTCCCATAAAACCAATCAAAATAAGCTGCCTAATTGTCAATTTTGAATTCACTCCAGTTCGTTATCTTTCCCGTGGTTTTGTTCATGGTCGCCCATAATCGCGTAGTGCGAGACGAAGAATTTGCAGCCGCCATCATCCATACCTCGTCTGTCCCACGCGCCTCTACCATGACTTGAATCACGGCATCCTCGATCCGATATTCGCGAAGCGCATAGTTGCCAGGCTCCTTTAATATACTTTCAGCTGTCATAAACACGCCCGCCTCCGCGATATAATGAAGCCGCATGCGCTCCTGATCATTACGGGAGATGGGACGCAGCAGACTAAGGAACGATAACGTATGCAGGACGACAAGCAGCATGATTTGCACATATACGAGCACCATAAACAGCGTCGCGCCACGCACATTTGTTAAACTATTCTGCATTATATCACTTCGCTTCCGCAAGCTCCACTCTTTTCCCGAGAAACCGGCTTCCCCTCCAGGTCGCCTTTCCTTTCTTTAGCTCGACATAAAATCGGCACCCGCCTGCCTCCGCTTCAACTTGAAAAACACGCACATACCGTCCAATGATAATATAGCCTTCCATGTTTACGCGCCGAATAATTTGCTCCCCCACCTTCTGATATGTGATGTTCATTCCGCTCAGATGAGTCAGAAAAAGTTTGTCGCCCACTCTCTCAAACCGTTTACACTGGCGCATTTCCGTTTCCATATAAGAAAACAACCCGCGCGCCTCCGCCTCCAATTCCGCTATTTCCTTTGCATAGGTAAAATGCCGCTGCGCCCCGGTAAAACAGAATAAAACCGAAAGCAGCACCGTGCATAAAATAACGGAGGAAAGCAATGCTTCCAACAGGGTCACTCCCCTGGCGTTGCAGAGACTGCGGGTGTAAATCGATACCCTGTGAATCCAATCCGCCTCTCTCCTGTCCATTCGCTTTCCCAAAGCACCTGCACCTCGCACTTTTCTACCATTTCCGTCACCCTTACAGGCATCATCCGTATACGATAGCGCTTGCCTCCGTTTTCCCTTTCGCCTGCATCAATCGTATGACCGGCTTTCCACTGTTCCAGCAGTGAGCAGGCAAGCAACTGTCCTTGCGTCTCCGCCGTACGCTCTGCTCTCTCCCGCATTGTAGTGTAGAGTGTCGCCTGAATAACCAGAACGAATATGGCAAACAGTACAAGGGAAAGCAGCGCTTCAATATAAGTGAATCCATCTTCTCTCATTTTTCCCCTCCGTTATGCCGTGCTTATCGCAAAACGGCCGCTTACCATGTAAACCGTAATTTTCTTCGCAACACCATTCGGATAAACAACAGTAATGGTTCCTCCCTGAAGCACATGCCCTAACTCATTAAAAATGAGCGTACCGTCACCAAAGTTATATGAAACCACAAAACCGGCCGGAATCTTCACTTTTTTTTGGTATGTTTCCCATATTCGATGCACCACGTATATCCCGTTCCATGGCTCAAACTTCACGCGGACTATTCCCCTATAGCTTAATGCTTCATTTGCGGCAAGATATAAATCTGCGCTCAATGTCTCGATGAACTGATCTCCCTGCATATGACGCATTATTTGCATGGCCGAAGGAATTGCAAAGCCCAGGACACCGCCAAGAATAGCGACGACAATCAATACTTCAATCAGCGTGAATCCGTTCTTATGATGACGCGTCATGGCGACTGCACTTCACATCAATTTTCTTTCCGTCAGACGAAATCTCCACTGAATAGGTTCCCCCCAAAGGACAGGACGGAACCTCCCGAAGATACCCTTTATTCTCTAAGTCTGTCAGTGCGGTCGCTTGTGCCGGATACGCCCCTCCGTTCTCGGCCGCATATACTTCAAGAGCAGTGATAACCATCCGTTTATTTACTTTACAACTTTGGTTTTGCGCATTGGCGACCGCCCCTTTATACGTAGGCAGCGCCAGCATTAAGAACGTGCCCATAATCGCGATTACGATGAGCAGCTCAATCAGCGTAAATCCGTCCTGCGGGTTCCGGCTTCTTCTACGCTTCACTTTACTTCCACCTTTCTTCTGATCATTTCACCTCATTCATCATCTGCAGAACCGGCAAAAAAAATGATAAAACAACGACAAACACAATTCCGCCTACCCCAATCAGTATCACTGGTTCTAACCACCGCATCGCCTTTTCAAGCTGCTGTTTGATATGAATTTCTATCTGTTCGCTGTAAAACAGCAAACACTCTCCCATTCTCCCTCCTTCCTCCCCCAATTCGATATAGCGGACCATCTCTTTGGTAAAACAAGAATGCGCACCCAATGCATGGCTTAACGAAAATCCGTGCCGTAGCTCATTCTCTACTGCCGCCGCCACTTTCCGCAGTAAAAACCACGGTGCTTTTTGGTGAAATAAGCGGCATATCTCCAGAATAGAAATGCCTGCTTCAAGCAAAAGTCCCGCCTGCATTGCAAAATAGTGACTATACTGCAAGGTAATCCAATATCGTATAACAGGCAGTTTTAACAATAGCGGAACCAATTGGTGTTTCCGGTGAATAATCAATGCCGTACACAGGACTAAGATCAACACGCCGGCAAGTGAAACAGCATAAGAAGGAATCAGTGAGAAAGCATAAAGTAACCATCGAGTCAACGGTGGAAGTGAAAGGTTCATCGCGCTATACATTGAGGAAATTTGAGGCAAAATCATGTGGAGTAAAAACCAAAGGCAAACAAGGGACAGGATAAGCAACAAAAGAGGATAACTAATTAATTGATATACCTGGTGTCTCCAGGCGGCACGCCTGCGGTAATAACGCGCGGCAAATGCGAAGCTGGAAGCATACTGGCCGTGCTGTTCACCTGCCGTAATCAGCGAAAGAAACAATGTCGGTACCTTCATCTGTTCAAACGCTACCGACAATGGAGCACCCGCTTCAAGCCGTTCAAGTACATGCAAGATTTGCTGTTTCTCCCGGCGGGCAAAATGATCGCTCGTAAGCTGAAGGCTGTCCAAAAGCGGAATTCCGGCTTCCAGCAAATAAGAAAGTCGCTGGCTTAAACGGGCCAGTGATTCATCGGACCACCCTGTCTCTTCCCGCATACGCTTCATAAAGCTCCCGCTCACCCGGCTCAGCCACCCCTTCCACAATTTTCTGTTCCAAAAGCGAAGAAAGAAATACAAATCCGCTCTTCTCCAGGTAACGGCGAATGGTCGTTGCTGAACACCGATTAAGAATATAAGGGTGAAATTCTTCTTCTATCTGCAATACTTCATAAATGCCAAGCCGTCCGCGAAACCCGGTACCATGACAGGCTGCGCATTCCGCATTCTGCCCATAGCAATGATGGCACCGTTTGCGGATGAGCCGCTGCGCGATAACGCCGGTGAGCGCAGAGCTGACCAGGTACGGTTCAATTCCCATATCCAACAAACGAAGCACTGTGCCTACCGCATCCAGCGTATGAATCGTTGAGATGAGAAGATGGCCGGTAAGCGCGGCACGCACCGCCACTTCTGCCGTTGGCTTGTCCCTGATTTCACCGACAAGAATCACATCCGGGTCCTGGCGCAGGACCGCTCTAAGCCCTTCATGAAACGACAGTCCGGCACGCGGATGAATTTGCACCTGATTAATGCCTGGAATCCGGTATTCAACCGGCTGCTCTAGCGATACGATATTGCGGCCGTGCCGTTTAAGCTCATGGAGCATCGTATACATCGTCGTTGTTTTGCCGCTGCCGGTCGGGCCGGCAATGAGAATCATGCCCTGTGCTTTCGCAAGCATCTCGCGTACCCGAAAAACGTTCTCTCCGTTCATGCCAAGCGAAGCAAGCGATTGGTATTTCGTCTCATGCGGCAGCAGGCGGAGCACAACTTTCTCGCCATGGATGGTGGGCAAAGTCGCAACACGTATGTCAATGGAGCGATGTTCTTCCCCCTTGCCGACTTGAAAGGCAAATCCTCCGTCTTGGGGCAGCCTCCTTTCCCCGATATCCATCCCGCTCATAAGCTTGATACGAGAAACGAGCGGCGGTCCCCATCCTTCTTCTTTCTCTTCAATTTCCTGCAAATACCCGTCCAGGCGAAATCGGATGACAATTCCTTCCGCTGTCGGCTCAAGATGAATATCGCTTGCACCGTATCGAATCCCTCTCTGAATGAGCTCTGTAACATATCCGGTAACATCCTCAACCATATTGTTCCCTCCTTTCTTCAAATTATACCATATTTTACCAATTATCAAATTGTTTTTTGCTAAACTATAATGAGAAAAACTCACGTATTTTGCTTTATCACTGTAAAGCGAAATATACTTTCCTATACCACAAAAAAGAAACCGCACCTGACCGGTACGGTTTCCTATCTGCATTCTATGCTATTTTACGATTAAAACCGGACAATTTGCCAATTGTGAAACCTTATGGCTAACGCTTCCAAGCATCAATTCTTTGAATCCGCTTAAACCACGGCTGCCGATGACGATGAGCTGGTATCCATTTTCTTCCGCCTGTTCGACGATTTGGCGAGCCGGATCTCCTTTAACGTAAATCGTCTCCGTCTCGATCCCCTGTTTTTCCGCTTTGGCTTTCGCCTGCCCAAGCAATTCTTCGCCTTCTTTCTTCATCGCCTCATCAAAATCAATGTCGTATTCCCTGGAGATATACACCATTTCCCCAACCATGTAGGGCGGCACAACAACTTCTTTTCCTACATGCAGCAGGCTGACTTTCGCCCCTTGTTCTTTCGCGATAGATAATGCGGCTTCCAGCGCCTTGTCGCTCATCTCCGAACCGTCGATCGCTACCAGGATCTTCTTAAACATTTCTTCTTCCTCCTCGCTGCAGGTTTTTCTGTACACTTTTATTGTACAACCAAAACTTTTCCCATGTTAGCAAGTCAGAAGGTAAATTGTAACAATTTCAGCACATTTGCACTTTTTCCACATTTTTATATTTCTTCTTCATCCCGCTCATACGCAAATTCTTCATTTTCGCAGCGCGCTGCCTGCTTGGGCTGCGGCCATCTCCCTCTTTGATAGAGAGAAAGTGCAGCTTCTGCAACCTTCGGATGGAATTGTGTGCCGATGCAGCGCTTAATTTCCGCCATTCCTTCCTCGATCGATTTCGGTGTATTATAAGAACGGGAAGACGTCATGGCGTCAAATGAGTCGGCGACATTTACGATCGCCGCCAAAAGAGGAATTTCCTCGCCTTTTAGTCCGTGCGGATACCCTTGTCCGTTGTATTTCTCATGATGGTATAAAATGATATCGCGTACGCCCTTCAACTTTTTCAGCCCGCCGACGATACGCGCACCTTCAAGGGAATGGCCCTTCAATTCAAGCCATTCTTCCTCGGTCAGTTTTCCCGTCTTGTTCAATACCGTAGAAGGAATATGGATTTTTCCGATATCATGCAGCAGCGCGCCATATTTGAGCGTAAACATGTCATCCTGGTTTAGTCCCAGCTCTTTTCCCAGAGCAAGCGAATACAATTGCACGCGCGTCGAATGGCCGAGCGTATAAGAATCCTTGCTTCCGATAGCCTTTGCCAGGCTTGTCACCAGCTCATCCAGCACGATTTGCTCTTCTTTCTTTATCCGTTGAAAATGCGAGATGAGTAAATTTGCCATTACACCAAACACAGGAAGCATAAAAATATGCGACAGCGCATTCGTAGACGTGCGCCATTGCCCTTCATATATGTAGGTATATCCGCAATCATAAACAATTAACACAATGACCGCCAAAAACGAATACAGCACCCCAACTCGCTTCTCGTCATATAATCCAACGGAAGCAATGCCAAGATAAATTAGAATTAAATACGGGCTCTCATCTACCCCGCCGGTAACCCACATATATCCCAGAACAAAAATAAAGTCCAGTACGCGAAGCATCTGCTCTTTTGAAGCGAGAAACATTTCCGCCTTTTTGCCTTTCCAGGTATAGACGACAACCCCAATCATCCAACCTGTCAGTGTTAATCCCCAGAATACCACGGACGAAAAAGTGGAATGATGCTGCACAAAAAAGTACGTCAGCGTAATTACGCTTAGGGAAACAAAGCGAAGCTTACTCTTGATATGATTCTGCATAATCCCCTCATCCATTTCTCTTTTCTCTCTTTGTATTTCGGCTAATCTAAACAAAAAAGCAACCCTTGTTTAGGTTGCTGACTTCCGAAATTAATGCGTTTTTTTCTGGTCGTCACTCAATACGATATACATAATAAAGCCAAGTACTCCTGCAGCAAGCAAGAAAATAGGAATGTTCCACATCCAATTCATCAGGCTGCCTCTCCCCTCCCCAATCTATCTGCTCTGCTCTCCACCACGTATAATGGATAAAATTTGTGATTCTTCCATCTTATAGTCGAACTCTTTTGCCTTATCCGGCCTGGCATTGTCATAATGAACCGGAATTTCATGGCGGTGCGATTTCTCTACTCTTGTAACGAAGTCAAGCCGGGAGATGCGTTCAATCGTCTCGTCCAATGTATCTGCAGCGGTGTACATTGCTACATAATTCAGACGACGGGATATGTAGTGGATGTTGCCAAACTTGCGTAAATTGCGGGCTGCCTTGGTGTTTTTGACGTAAACCGCAAGCCCGACACGGTGTTCTCTCATTCTCCGACTCTCCTTTTTCGTATAGTAGCATTGGTGATATTCATCATCAAGGACCTATCTGTAAGAAGAAGTGACAACTTTATTACTTATAAATTCAGCTCTAAAGCCCCTGCACTTCCGGTTAAGAGATTCGGTATACAAGGCAGAAACGGGCCGTCTGATCACTCAGACGGCCCTGTGTCGGCGAAAGGAGCAGCCTGCCGCCTCACTTCTTCTATGCCCCGCACACCGGGGGTACCTAACTATTTCGCAGAACAGCCGCAACTGCCCCCCGTACCGCAACCGCCGCTGCCACAACCACCCATCATCTCATATAATGGATTGTTGCTCGGTACTTTAATGCTCTTCGACACAGCATCGGCTATCGTACGGCTAACTCGATAAAGCAATTCATCCAGTTCGTCTTCGGCCTTTTTGAATGCGGCTACAGACGCTACCTGCTCCATCTCGCGCTTCTTCTGGCGGATTTCACGCGTGACTTTATTGTAATCCGGGTGATACTTCCCGAATCGCTGTACCTCTTCATACACTTCCTTCATTCGATTGAAGGAAGCAATCTTCGCCTCGGCTTCCGGGTCCTGTTCCATCCTTCTGCGGGACTCCAGATACCGCTTCATCTCTTCGGAGCCTGTAAGCAGCTCGCCGATACGGTAAGCACGCTCCATGACCTCTTGAAAATCGAGCGGTGACAAAGTCATCATCTGGCTTGACATAATCTCACCTCTATATTATTGTATCACGTCACATATCCCCTGCCTAGTCCTGGCCAGGAAGCGCAGGGAAAAGCAACCTGACTCGGCCGATATCTTCCAGCTGGACGTCTTCTCTTGTGCCGCTTACATCTAATGTCAAGCAATACTGCCCTTCTCCAGCCTTTATATTAAGAATGCGTATGTTTTCCACGGGCTGACCGTCGATTTCCGCGGATAATGGAACTCCGAGTGACCGGGCTGACTCCATTAGTTTACGCAGCGTAGAGTGGTGGTAACGCTGGAAGTTCTTATACCATATTGAAGGCACCTCTTTAAGCTCCGGAAGCACGTCTGTGAGAGCCGGAAATATGGATTCAACTTTATATCCGTTTTCTAACCCGCCGGAAGAGGATATCATTTCTTCCGCTTTTTGTGCTTTGTCTGTTTCTGGTCTGGCCGCCTTCTGTTCGCTTATCCTTATATTTCTTCGTACGAGTGCCTGTTCTAATTTTTCTCGTTTTTCCTCTTCCACCAGAAAATCCCGTTCGTTCAGCCGCTCCAGCAGGCAATCCGCCATCTCGCGGTCCGCCGCAAGCCATGTAGCAGTCTCTGTATCAGGACAGCGCAGCACTGTTACGCGTGCAAGCATTACATATGAGCCGCCGCGCAGCCACTGGCTCAACTGTTCCCGGACATTCGCTGGCACATCGGGGTGGATTTGTTCCAAAAGCCCGAGCAGGCGATTGTTCTCTTTCTCATTCTCTGTCGTCTGAACGGATTCTTGCGTCAAGCGGAACCGCCACACTTCCTGCTGTTCCTCCAGCTCGGCGTATGCACCAAGTTCCCAGCGAACTTCATACGGTGCATGCGGCAATAGCAAAACCTCGAAGGTGGGCTGGACGTACCCGCTTCCTGTGTACATCCCTGTCTCCTGTTCCTGTTCAGCGGTAAACAGATCCGGAACCCAGGAGTATATAGCCTCCTCTCCTTCTCCTTTCTTTAGAGCAAAACCGAACAGCACAAGCAGCGGAGCCACCTCTTCTGCGAATGTTTCCCAGTGCTTGTCTTTTCCCGCAAAAACCGTGCCCTGTAGCAGGTCGTATTCTGCCTCCCGTAAAGCCTGCAGTGAAAAGACACTCTCCCGGGAGGCTTCCATCCAATCCAAAATTATAGAATAACAGGGGTGAAGCAGGCTAAGCTTTTCTTTCACCTCCCGGTAGAGACGGCGCTGCACCGCAGCTTCCCGGCCACGGAATATGTCCGCCGCCCGCGCCTCGTCTACCGTGTACTGCATTACACCATCTGCTGTCTGTTTGCGAAGCAGGCCAAGCGAAAGCAATAACCCAAGTAAAAAACGATCACGCGGCCCTTCCTCACCCGCTGCTTCGGACACAACGGATCCAAACGCTTCTTCAGGATATGGAATGACACGATGCCAGAGCCGACGGGTTTTCATTGTCATCGTCCCTTTTTTCGTCAGCGCGATCGGTTGGTGCCGATGTATCTGGAGCAGGCGGAACAGCACGCTGCTTAGCGGTACGGATACCGTATCCCAACCGTCAATCAAAGTACCTATACCAGTATCGCGTTCACGCCATGCATGAGACAGCAGCCAGGTTCGAAATGCAGTGCCCATATCATCCGGCAGGCAGTATGCAAGCTCTCCCCATAAACGGCGCAGCGTATACACCAGACCGCGGCGCCGAAGCCCTGTCAAACCGCTGTAGGCAGCAAGCGGTGATGCCAATCTGGCATATTCCTCCATCTGCCGGTATGTAACGATATCCCGGCCGACACGAAACAAAAAGTACAGCAGCATCTCCTTCTCTTCGTCGGTCAGCGTAAGCCAGGTACGCTCTATCGCAGCGGAACTGATTATATAATGTGAAAGTTCGTCTATAGCAAGCGCAGCATCTTCCGTTTGCGAAAGTGGCCACCCGTTTACTTCGGCCAGTTGCCGCAGCAGGCGTTCGTTAATCTGTTCGAGAATTTCATGCACATTCATAATTTGGCTCTCTACCTTCCTATCCTCTTACTTCTGTATGTTAGTATACACATTTCTTACACACGAATAAAACAGCACAGAGCTGGCTATATCGGCACAGAAAACGACCATGGCGTCTCAGCCGCAACCCCGATATGAAAATGC
>NZ_BJXX01000108.1 GCF_007991215.1 Aneurinibacillus danicus | reverse complement strand
GATTTTCATAGAAAAAATTTCAACAACCTCACTGCATTCTTTTTCAACTATAATAAAGACAATGGGAATGATTTCAATGTAGAAAAAGGCGAGCGCCTTTTTCTTCCCTAGATCTTTTTTCTCTCCTTCCCTCTTTCTTTAATTTCATAATTTTCACAGAAAAAGGAGCTGGCTGTATCATGCGCAAAGATCAGGAATCATTATTGGAATTTATGAAGGATATCCTGAAGAACGGCACGGAGGACGAGCAGCAAATTCTTTATCTGGCACGCCAGGCAATCGAATACATGCAGGAGAGAAAAACCGCATATCTCTCCGGCTTTCTGGGGCTGCAGGGCGAATATCTGGAGGATGGAACCTACCGTTTCGAAGTGCCGATTACACCGTTTATGCTTAATCAGATGAAAGCGGTGCACGGCGGCATTACCGCTACACTGGCGGATTCGGTCATGGGGTCGGTCGCAAGCCGTTCAACCGGCTATAAGGTTGTAACCACGGAGATGAATGTTCATTATTTAACGCCGGGCACAGGTGACAGGCTCATCGCTACCGCTTCCGTGCTCAGACGCGGAAAAACATTATGCGTCTGCGAATGCAAAATACATAATGAGCAGGGACGGCTGGTCCTTGCCGGTACGGGAACTTTTTACCTTGTTGAGCCAAGATAAGCGCATTCCCTCCCCTCCTGCATAATGTAACTAGAGGGGGGAAGGTGATGGCCAAAAGAAAACGTACAGCGAACAGTTCTTTTACCAACCGCAATAACAACAGCAAGCCAGCGTCTGCTTCCACACCCGTCTACAGCTTCGATAACCTTCTGACCTCTAACAGTCTTGAGTTCGTCACTGCCCTGCTCCTGCTGTTCGGAAAGCTTACGGTTGACACAATTGAACTGGGCAGAACCGGAGGCGTAGCCGTTACGCTGATCGGAGAATTCCCGAAAGGCAAGGAGAACAGCAGGGTCAATCAATTGGCCTCTTTCTTAAAACAAAACGGTGACATGGCGATGGATGAGGTGTTTTCCGCATTGAAAAAACGGCTTTCAGAATAAAGGAGGCGCATAAACATGCAGAAATCGCAAAGCTTCAACGACGTACAGAAGGATGCCGCTGCTTTCGACGGTGAACAATTTTCAACGTTTATCCTGTTGGTTATTCTCATTTTCCTCGGTTTCTTCGGCACCAAAAACGTCGATGCATCCGATTTTCCCATCGATGTTCCCCTTAATCCCTAAGCCTAAACAAACTCCTTATGGCATCTCAGCCGCAACTCCGACATGAAAATCATGGGAAAAGCAGCTAACTTTTGCGG
>NZ_BJXX01000107.1 GCF_007991215.1 Aneurinibacillus danicus | reverse complement strand
AATTTTCACAAAAAAAAGAAGGGCCCGGTCAAAAAACGGGTCCTTCTTTGCATTACGCTCAGTGATCAAAACCGTTGAACAGAAAGACAAGCACAAGGATAATGAGGATAATCCAGACGATTTCGCTTCCGCCATCGAAGAATCCGCTCACGGTCTGTTCCCCCCTCTCCGGCACTTCCTGTAACATCGTATGTCAAAGTTCCGGCAAAGGAGAGGCGGAAAGCGCCTAATTGCTCTCTTACATTTTGCGAATGATATAGTAGATGACAAACGCACCAATGGCGATAAATGACATAAAAATCAGCATATACACATATTTAACCTGCATGATATAATCGCCGCGCCCAAAATCCGGCCAGGGAAAACCGACTTCTTTTGCAATAAACAATACTACGATCCCTACTCCAATCCAAAACATCCAGGTTGCCCTGCGCCGGTTCATCCACTCTACCTTCTTTCCCCGCTGGTATGTATCTATACACCAAAAAGGCTGCCAAATTTCCAGCAGCCCCATTGCTTACCCTAATTATTTAACCCGGTGCGCCGGCTCTGGCAGCGCCTCTTTCTCCGCTTTCGGGAATTCCACGCCTTCGACTTTCACGTTGACCTCAACGACGCGCAAACCCGTCATTGACTCTACTGCTTCTTTTACGTTTTGCTGCAGCTTGCGGCATGCTTCGTCGATTTTGGAGCCGTAGGAGACAATGACGCGCAGATCGATAGCCGCTTCAAATTCTCCCACTTCCACAGATACTCCTTTTTGTACATTCTTCCCGCTTACTCTTCGCGCCAATCCTTCGGTAATTCCACCCGACATACCGGCAATACCTTCGGTTTCGCTTGCTGCAATTCCGGCGATTACGGCAACCACATCATCCGCAATACGCACAACTCCGTTTCCTTTTACATCGGCCATGGGAATTCCTCCTTTATATATCTAGTTAATTTTCATTTTATTCTTTCATATAGGCGAAGGCAACTTGTTTCCTGAAAGCGCCTAAATTTTTTCTACAATGAGAGCAAAAATACGGAAAGCTCACTTAATTTCTCCCGCTGCACACGGTAGCACACAAACGTACCACGCTCCTCAGTTTCGACAAGTCCGCTGTCTTTTAAAATTTTCAGGTGATGCGATACGGTCGATTGGGCCATCCCGACCAGTGAGACAATATCGCCGCAATAGTATTCATCCTGGTTAGCCAGGAGATGAAGAATATTCAGACGCACCGGATGTCCCAGCGCCTTACATACTTTCGCCATCTCATCGAGTTCACGGTTCATGGTTATCTTAACTCCAATCATTTCCTTCATTTCACTTTCCATTATACACATGTTTTTTCAACTTCACGCTCAAAATATGGACAACTACCTTTAATCTTTACAAATGGAGGTTCTTATGGACAAGAAAAAGTGCGTATGGCTCCTTAGCCTATCCCTGGTCCTATCGCTTCTGTGTGCCGGTCTCCCCTGGCTTCCCCAGCAGGTAACACACGCATTCAGCAAGAAGACAGTGTACGTCGGTTCGTCCGGTCCCGATGTACGTGAAATGCAAGGTCGCTTAAAGTTTCTCGGATTTTACACAGGTAAAGTTGATGGCACGTTCTCCTGGCGTACATACAACGGTCTGCGCAACTTCCAGTATGAATTCGGTCTGCCAATCGATGGTATCCTTGGTCCAAAGACAAAACTAAAACTGTGGCAGGCGACGAAGAACTGGCGGCCAGGTCCCGGTGAAGTTGCCGTGTCACCTGAAACCGGAGGCGGTGGGGCACCGCAGGCAGCCGCCCCCGCCAGCAAAAAACTGCCTCGAACCAATATGTCACTTTCAAAAAATGAGCTGAAAATTATGGCGAACGCCGTGTACGGTGAAGCACGCGGAGAGCCTTATGTTGGACAGGTAGCCGTAGCCGCCGTGATTTTGAACCGGGTAAAAAGCCCTTCGTTCCCTGATTCTCCAAGCGCGGTCATTTTTGAACCGGGAGCATTTACAGCAGTAGCGGATGGTCAGATTTGGCTAACTCCCAATAAAACGGCAGAAAAAGCGGTGCAAGATGCATTAAACGGCTGGGATCCAAGCGGCGGAGCCCTTTATTATTTCAATCCTGACACGGCAACATCCGGCTGGATTTGGACACGTCCGCAAATCAAGAAAATCGGAAAACATATTTTCTGTAATTAGGAATCCAAAACACTACAAAACCTTGATGACTTGCCAGCTACAAGTCATCAGATAAAAGATAGAAGGAGGATTTCAATGCGGGAAAAGGCGACCACCCTTTTCTCCCCTGGTTCTTCTTTCCTCTTTCTTCTTTCCTCTTTCTTCTTTCCTTATTTTCACAGAAAACGGCCGTCCTTAATCGGACGGCCGCAGTTTCGTTTCCGGATTTCCCGTTGATTTTTTGATATCTTTACGCCGCCACTCACGCCAAATGGCCGGAAACACATGGAGCAGATACCGAAACGTAATAAACGATTGACCGGTTTCCCGCACCTTGTATGGGATGTCTATTTCCGCGAGTCGATACCCCTGACGCACAATGTTCATCGTCATAACCTGAGCGTAATTATAGTCATGTAAAATATCCATATCACGCAGTACAGAACGGGAAAAAGCTCTAAATCCGGTCTGCCCGTCCGTAATCCATGTACGCAGCAGCACCGACTGCAGCGCGGTAAAGAAATAATTGCCCAGACGGCGATACAGCTTCATTCCCCGCACCCGACGGCGAAAACGGGACGCAAGCACATAATCAGCCGCATCCGTGAGTATCGGAACGACCACGCGTGGGATATGCTCTGCAGGGTACTCATCGTCCGCGTCAATCATTACCGCTAAGTCGGCTGCCAATCGATATGCTTCTTTCAATCCTTCCCGTACCGCGGCACCCAATCCACGATTGCGCGAAAACGACAAAATATGATCCGCGCCGGCACGCTCCGCCACTTCTACTGTACGATCAGTCGATCCGTCATCAACGACCAGTACCTCTACTGTCAACTGCGGGTTAAACGAGCGCGGTACTTTGCCGATAACCGTCCCGAGCGATGCTTCTTCATTAAACGCGGGAATAACGACGATGAGTTTCTTCATGGCTTGCTTTCTCCTTCTGTTTAAACGCTTCCGTAAGAATGGGTCCACGGGCATGGTCGGGCAGCGGCACACCAAGCAGCGCGCTAATCGTTGGCGCTACGGAAACAATGCTGCGGAAATCCTCTACCTTTTTTCCCTGCTGAATCATCGGCCCGTGCATAAAGAACGGCACAAAACGCTCACCTACATCCAGATGGCCATGCCCGCCGATGCCATTCCCCTGGCCGTGGTCCGCCATCACAATAAACGCGGTCTCGTCCATCTCGCCACGCGCGGTCAACCAGGCGTGGAAATCAGCGATCAGTTTGTCCGCTTCGTTAATTTTTTGGAGATACTCCGGATACAGAACACCACGACTGTGCCCCGTCTGGTCTACCGCAATCATCTGGACAATGAACAAATCCGGGTTCTCGCGTTCATAGATTACTTTTGCCTGCTCCATAATTTTTTTATCGACGACATCATTATGAGATACCGCCGTAAAACTCTCCACGTAATCACCGAACGCATCAATCAAATGCGCGCAGCCGAACAGTACACCTTTCTTTCCCTGTTTTTTCAATACGTCGAAGATGCTCTCCACTTTCACCAGCAAGTCCCATACCATGTTGGATTTAATCCCGTGCTCGCGCGGGTATGTCCCGGTAAACATGGAAGAGAAGCAGGTTACCGTACGCGCCGGATAAATGGTCTCCATCGTCTCATACACCGTGCCTTCTCGCATCAGGCCATGAAGAAACGGAGCGTCCGCTTCATACAACCGCTCTTTGCGGCAGCCGTCGATGACGACGATGACAACCTTCTTTGCGAGCGGAGCATGTGGCAATGTAGCCGGGTCGGTATATGTCGGATATTCTATCGGCTTCCAGTTAAACAAATAACGGTGAATCAGAAACGCAAATAGCATCGTACCTGCTGACAACGCGCCGACTTTGCCAAGCAGCGATACAGATGGACCCGCTTCATACACGGCCGAAAACACAAGCAGTTGCAGGAAAAACTTCGGCACCTGCTCGAACACGTTACCGCTTGTCGAGTCCGTATTTTTCAAAAACAGCTTCCAGATGCGCAAGAAATTCCACCAGGTCGTTCCGATGCGCAGATGATAGTATAGCGTTCCCCAGAAAAATACCGTAAAGAAAACATACATGCCAAGCGCAAACAGCAAAAGCCCGGGGTCTGGAACGCCAAACAACCCGATCGCGGCCGCAAGCGGCAGCCAGAGGAACCACCGCAAATGCAGCGGGAAATCATACAAATAACAAATCACAAACAATGGCAGCAGATACGCCATGCCGAGGAAAAATCCGGACGTCTGCCAGCCTGTAACCAGATAATATACTAGTGCGATGCCCGCTGTATAGACCGGTGTAAACGACTTGCCTTCGTTTAGTATATTCCAGCAGCGCGCCGCGACAATTTCGAATGCTGACGCTTGTTTCACCTTTCCTTCCACCTCTTTGCTTTTAAAACATAAAAGCCGGCTGAGCCGGCTTTTGTTTCTTATTATGCTTCCTTTACCTTTCCCTGGCCCTTGGGCGATTGGGCTGCACGGCTCCCCTGCTCTTCGCCGCGCCCGCGCAGCAACAGGTACAGCGCCAGATAGTATCCCCAGTAAATCAAGACCTCTTCCAGCGAAGGCGAAGAAGCGTATCCGAACAGCGCTTTGAGGAAAATGCCGACATCCCCCGAAATCCACGGCGCATGGCCTGTATCGCGGATATAATGCTCTTCGTCAATCGGATGCTCCGGCATAAACCAGGTTAAATCATAGAGATGCGGTGCTACCGAACCGATAAGGCTCATATCCTGCATGATAGATACCGCCTGCACAATCAGGCCCGCCGCTATCAGCACGATAAATGCGCCGGTCACCTTAAAGAATGTCTTCAGCGGGATGCGCATCGTGCCACGGAAGAATAGGAACGAGACGAGCGCCGCCAGCACGATACCGCCAAGCGAGCCCCACGACTGTATTGCGCGCCCTATATCCCCTCCTGTAATCGCGGCAAAAAAGAACACGGTTTCTACCCCTTCGCGCACGACGACGAGAAACGCATGGATGACCATTCCGATTACATTTCCGGTGGTAATAAACTGGTCATACTTGCCCTGAACTTCGCCCGAGATGTCTTTGGTCTGCGCGGCCATCCAGAACACCATCTGTGTCAGCAGCACACCCGAGATGATCATAATGCCTACCTTCATATAGTTCTGCGATCCCATTGAAGCAAACCCATCCAGAACAACCTGGAAGACCAGCGCTAATCCAAGCGAAGCAATGACCGCAAGTCCCGCTCCCAGCCAGACGTACTTGGTAAACTCCGGACGGTTTACCCGTTTTAAATACGACGTAATAATACCGACGATTAGCAGCGCTTCCAGGGCTTCACGGAACGTAATCAAGAACGCCTGCAATTCCATGCTCGCCACTCCCTCAATCCTATCTAATTAATAATTATTTTCATTCTCATTATAAAGGTATCACTCTTTGAAATCAATTATCAATTTTGCATCAAACGCTGCCATGCCTCTTTCTGCTCCGGACGGACTTCGTACAGAACAATCTCATGATACGTCGGATACAGCCAGGGGTTTCCGTTAAACCGCGCCCGCTCCCGCACATACCGCCAGATTTCAGGACGCCCGAATCCTTCCAACACATTCTCAGTCATAAACACAGATTCAGCCTGCAGGTGTCGACTAAGAATCGATGTTTGGAAATCTTCCCATTTTCGCAGACGCACCGTCTCCAATGCAGGATATTTATAGCGCATCACCCGTTCTTCCTCATACGTGTATACGACGGCGGACGCCGGCAGATGCGAAGCCGCATAGTCGGCCAACTGCGCCATGGGTGACGCGGTGCGACGCTGCTCATCCACCTGTGTCCAGCTTACTATAAACATACAGCAGGCCAGCATACCAATCATAAGGGGACCGCTCCTGCGCAAGGCCAACAGTCCGCTTGCCACAGCCCACAGCAGCGGGATAAGCAGCGGAAGAATATGGCGCGGTTTATCTGCATTCTGTGCAAAAAACGCCCACAATCCGTACGGCACAACCCACATGAACAGCAGACCAAGCTCCCGGATACGGCCGCTTACCCGTATTTCCCCTCTCTTCCGAGCGAGCCGCCACCCGCCTATACTCAGTATAAGCAAAAGCCCTATACCCCAGCTAATCCAATGCTGTCCCGGCCAAGGTGTACCCAGACCCGCCGCAAACCACTGACGAAAAATCCAGTAGACCAGACGCTCTCCCAGGCTTCCGCCCGTGTATGTCCCGCCCCAGTCAGAGAAGTGCCCGCCGGTAAACGCCAGCGCCAACTTCAGCAATCCGTTTACGCTCCCCACGTTTATCGCCATAGCGTACGACCAGAAGAAAGAGACGAGCACCGAACACAGCACAGCGAATCCTACGTCGCTCCACCTTCTTGTTTCCCTGCCGTACATCCACCCCGCCCATAGCGGTACGGCACCGAACGCCAAATAGGATACGCGGACACCGTACAGCAGGCCGAGCCAAACTCCGCTCATTAAGAGCGCCATGGCCCGCCGTCGTTCATCAAGCCGAGCATCCAGCACACGTGCGCTGCTGGCCACAAGCAGGACAGACAACAGCGTACCAAAGCTATCGGAGAGGGGTTGTGTGCCCAGCACGAACGAGAGCGGGGCTACCGACCACAACAAGGCTACCGCATCAGCCGTACGCAACCCGCTATAAGCACGAACCGTACGATGCAGCGGAAAAACAACAAGCGCCGCCGCCAGTGCGGATATGGCGGACAGCGCAAGAAACGGATTTTCTATAAATCGGCCAAAAAGAAACGCGACGAACATATACACAGGATACCCCGGGAAATGGGGCTGCATCGCCGCCAGATCATACTGCTGCATTCCCAGCGCAAAATCGACGTCATCCCATCCCCCCGGCCCGTCTGCCAGAAACGGAAGCCGGATGCATAACGTAAGCAGCGCAATAACAGCGGCACGCTTCATCGGTTATGCACGCCGCTTGCGCATCGTACGGAATACGATGAATCCCAGTACAAGAATAATAGCCGCAAGCGGAATCCAGTTCTTCGGGTCGCCAAGACCGGTTGACGTCTTCTTGACCGGGTTGCCCGGCCCCTCACCCGGCTTAAAATGGCCGACATCGAGGCTTTCTATGCCGAATTCCTGTTTTAGCACATCAAAGATTTCATTTTTCTTTGCAGTGTACTTCGCCTGATCCGGCTGTTTAACCCCTACCCCGAACAATCCGGGATTGCCGAGTGCCGCTAATGCTTCATCGTATGCGGCGCGCACTTTCTCGTCCACTTTCGGATCTTTTTCTTTTACGATAGGTGATATTGCATCGTATGTAGCTCTTGCTTTCGCAAGCAAAATTTTATTTTGCTCATAGTTTTTAAAATCTTTTTCGATACTTTCCATTCGCCGTGCGATGTTCAGAATAAGGGTCTTCTGATAAGTGTTCAGCGCCGCTTCTTTATCCTCGGCGGCAAGCGCATCCTGAATCGCTTTAGCCGGCTCGGGACCCATATGCATATCCAGCTCCTTTTTAATCGGCTGGAATATCTCGACCGCGCCTTTGAAATCCGGTGGTTCTTGATTCAGCTTCGCCACTACCTGTTTGTAGTTTTCCGCTACGGCCTCTTCGTTCGGGTTGCCGTATGAGTACGCCCATGCCGCAAGCGGCATAAGGGCAATCGCCAACACGCAAACAAAGAGGGCGGAAATGAACCGTTTGAACTGCTTCATATCCGTACCCCCTTGATTATCTATAATGATAGGCTATTATTTACCGTAGGCTGTCAGCTTATCAAGCGATTGTTTCATCTCCTTAAAGATGGCTTCTGCTTTCTGCTTATCTTTTGCTTTCGCGGCTTCCAGGTGCTGCTGTGCCTGCTCAAGCAGTTTATTCGCTTTCGCTTCATCCCCCAGCACTTTCGGCAAATCCGTTTTTATCATATCAAGGAAAAGCGCGCCTTCCAAGGAGGTAATTACAGCTTTATCCTTGCCCCAGTTCTCGAAAGACTCATCATATTCATGCTTCGCCGTTGCACTCAAACTCCGAACATAGGCCGCATGAATTTCGTCTCCCTTGATGTTCTTCGGGTCATTCGCCAGATCAAACTGCTGATTAATATAATCGGCTGACGCCTGGTCGTGCTTCACTACGTAGCCCTGTACTGATTGGAAGAAGGCCCAGCCTTCAGCCTGCATGATTTTCAACTTTTCTGGCTTCTCTCCTTCTTTCACGCCTTTCTCGATTTTATAAGCGTAACCTTTCTCACCGCCCGATGCCAGATAAAAACCTTTCATCAGCGTCTTGTCAACCATTTGCTTGCCCAGATTGTACGCCAGATTGTCTCCTTTATCGATAGCGCCGCTCATCTCGGCGAAACCTGTGTCAATCGTGCTGACGAGTTGGGTTTCATATGCGGTATCACGCTTTTCCATTGTGCCTTTCAGGATGCCCTCGTACACTTCTTTCGCTGCCGCTACGGCTTGCTTTGCCTCTTCTTTCTTATCGAATCCGTCGTTCGCCTGCTTGAATTCGTAACGCATTGTCAAGAGTGCAGTTTTCTGCAGCAGCTTATCGACGACTTGTCCTGTTACGGATGCCGGCATCTGGCCCGATTTGCCCGCTTCAAGCGCTGCGGTTAACTGTTCATTGACTTTTTCTTCGTATTCTCCATCCAGCATCTGGAGATGTTGCTTCAATTTCTCATCATACAATTTCTTTGCTTTGTCCCACTCGACAGGCGTTTTGTCTTCCTCTTCCTTCTTTACCAGACCCACCAATTCTTTTACGGCTGAGGTATACGCCGCGGCATCTACCTTATTTGTCTCCGGTTTGCTTGCTTCCGTCTTCGTCTCGGTCGCCTGCTCCTGCTTGGTTTCGGTTTGCGGTTTTGCCGCTTCTTCGCTTGCGCCGCATCCGGATAAAACAAACATCGTTGCCACGGCAGTGGTAGTTAGTACTTTCCATGCTTTCATGATGACTTCCCCTTTTCCCTCTTTGTATATTTTTTAATAATAAGAATCATTATCATTGGAACCATACTACATGTAGTGTAATGTGAGTGAGAACTATTGTCAACAATAAAATAGAGCAACCATTTTATTCATGCATCTTTCTCATTTCCCTATCCCGATATATTGAAATCCATGCTCTTTCCATTGATGCCGATTGTACATATTGCGGAAATCAAATATGTTTTTTTCTTCCATTGTCCGGGCCAACTTGTCCTTATCCACTGCCAGGAATTCCGGCCATTCCGTCAGTATAAGAAGAGCATGCGCTCCCTCTGCCGCTTCATATACATCCTTGCCGTACCGAATCCGCCCTCCCCATCTCTCTCTGGCTTTCTTCATCGCCTTCGGGTCGTAGGCAGTGACCTGCGCCCTCTCCGAGAGCAGGTGGTCAATGACAGAAATCGCGGGCGATTCCCGCATATCATCCGTATTCGCTTTAAATGCCAGGCCGAGGACGGCGATGCGGCGGTCCCGCAAATCCGAAAGTACCTGCTTGACTCTTTGGACAACATATGTTTGTTGTCTCTGATTGCTTTCGATAACCGATTCGATGATAGAGAGCGGCATGCCCGCTTGTCGTGCCAAGCGCGCGAATGCTTCCGTATCCTTCGGCAGGCACGAACCGCCATAACCCGGACCCGGCTTAAGATGTCTCCCGCCGATTCGCGGATCTGCTCCCAGTGCAGCCGAAAGCGTCTCTATGTCCGCTCCCACCGTATCGCATAGCCGGGCGATTTCGTTAATAAACGCAACCTTCATCGCAAGAAAGCTGTTCGCGCTGTATTTAATCATCTCTGCCGTTTGCCAGTCCGTCGTATACAGGGGAACGCCTGTCTCTACCAGCGGCGCATACAAATCCCGCATAACGGCAAGAGAACGTTCGCCTGCTGCTCCTAGTACAATCCGGTCCGGCTGCAAAAAATCGTGCAGGGCATGCCCTTCCCTTAAAAATTCAGGGTTTGCCACTACCTCACATGCAGAAGCTCCGCATGTTTGCTCCCGCAGACGGGCTTGTACCGCTTCACATGTTCCGACGGGTACGGTGCTTTTTACCACGACTACCGCATCTTTTTTCGCGTACTGTCCAATCATATCAGCGACAGAGAATACTGCCGTTACATCCGGTGACCCTTTCTCCTCGCCGGGTGTACCTACAGCAATGAAAATGATGTCAGCCTGCCCAATGCCTGCCGCCAAATCCGTTGAAAATGAAAGCCGTCCCTCCGTCATCTGAAGGTGCATCATTTCCTCCATATCCGGTTCGTGAATCGGCAGCACGCCCAGTGAAAGCTGATTAATTTTTTGTTCATTAATATCAAGGCAGCGGACCACAGCCCCGAAGTGCGCAAGCCCCACACTAACGGCAAGCCCGGCGTAGCCCGCTCCGATAACGGCCACTCTTTTCATGTGCTTTTCCCCTACCAAACTTGAAAAAATTTTGCTTTTTGCTTCCTCCATGCTTTACACTATTGTTTAGGTTATGCACCATTGCGGTAAAAATCAAGCAAATTCATGCGGGAAAGCGAGGGAATTGTTTGAATCAGAAACCGTTTTTTACGCTTGTCATCGTGCTGACAACAATAAGCGGCTGGGCCCACTATTTCACGGAATCGGCCGGTTTGCAGTTTGTCACCACGTCGGCCGCCATCATTATGCTGGCCGGCCTGCTGGGCAAGGCAACAGAAAGCGTCGCCCATTATGCGGGGGAGCGTGTCGGAGGCTTTCTGAATGCAACATTCGGGAATGCGGCGGAGCTAATTATCGCCATTTTCCTGCTCAAAGAAGGATTATTTGATATGGTGAAAGCCAGTATCACCGGGTCCATTATCGGTAACTTGCTGTTAGTGCTGGGCTTAAGCGTCATTGCAGGCGGCCTGAAGTTCAAAGAGCAGCGCTTTAATCCGCTGCTTGCCGGGCATAATTCTTCTTTGATGCTACTGGCGGTTATCGCACTCTTTATTCCGGCCGTCTTCTTAAAACAGCTTCATGAAGAACGGACCATTACGCTCAGCTTAATCATCTCCGGACTTCTTATTGTCGCCTACATACTCTGGCTGCTCTTCTCTATGATTACCCATAAGGAAGAGCTGGCCGATCAGGCTGCGGAAGAAGAAGCAGAAACCGGGCATATGTGGAGCAAAGGATTCTCCATCATCCTTCTTATCGTCGCAACCGTATTCGTGGCGATTACAAGCGAATGGCTCGTACATAGCATTGAAGAGGTGGCCCACAACCTGGGCTGGTCGGAAATTTTCGTCGGCGCCTTCGTCATTGCGATTGTCGGTAACGCCGCCGAACACAGCGCCGCCGTCTTCCTCGCCATGAAGAACAAAATCGGCGCCTCGGTGGAGATTGCGGTAGGAAGCAGTCTGCAGATTGCCCTGTTCGTCGCTCCGACACTCGTATTTGTCAGCCTGCTGTTCGGCAAACCAATGGACCTTGTCTTTACTTCATACGAACTAGCCGCCATCGGGGTAGGAGCATTCATCGCTTCTTCCATTTCACGGGACGGCAGCACCAACTGGTACGAGGGCGTGCTGCTTGTTGTTGTCTACATTATTCTCGGTGCGGCGTTCTATTTTCTATAAAAGGGGAGAGAAAATGTGGCAAATGTAATCACAGTAAACGGCAATGTCAAATTCCCTATCACGCTTGATCCGAGCGTATGGATTTTCGACGACCGAAAGTTTAAAATGGAAGACTTCTTCGCCAACCTCGGTGAGGAAAAAACGGAAAGCCATGAAGATGAGCTTATGAAAATCGGACAGCGATGGGACCGGGAACTGACCGAGGGTGTGATCCCGACCAAGCAAAGCGAGAAGCTGTTCGTCGAGAAAAAGAAAATCGTAGGGGATTACGGCATGAATTTGCAGCCGTTTATTAAAAACGCGGAACCCGGCTCTGACGCTTCGCGGCTTGTCTGTTGCCTGCAAAACGGAGAAGAAGTCCCCCTCTCGCTTGATGAAGCATATGACGCGGTGCTTTGTTTCGCAATTGACGGCAAACCGATCCGGGAAGACGGGCCTGTGCACCTGTATTACGGGGACGGGCGCAACATGGATAATCCGATCCGGGGCATTATCGGATTTACTATTGAATAACTTTCGCCTGCGAAAAGCCGGGAGATGCCGCGAGTGTTCCCGGCTTTCTACATAATATTTCGAAAAAAATTCGCTTTATTCTCTTTTTTTTTTGAATTTTTATGGTATTTTGATTGTGTACAATGTTGTACAGATTTGTTTACGTTGGAGAGGAGAGAAACTATGTACGTACCTTTACTGCTGCAGGATTTCTTAAAAAGAGCCGTATACCACTATCCACAGAAAACGGCCGTTGTTGACGGCGAACGGCGTTTTACCTACGCAGAGATTGGGAAACGCGTAAACCGCCTGGCAAACGCATTCCAGGCGTACGGAATCGGGAAGGGAGACCGCATTGCTGTGCTGTCCCCGAACCGTCTGGAAATGTACGAGGCATTCTATGCAGCTTTCCTGCTTGGTGCGGTTATCGTACCGCTGAATACCCGTCTGGTTCCTGCAGACTATGAGTATATTGTAAACCACTCCGGTGCCAAAATGTTTCTAATAGACGCAGAGCTGGCTCCGCTCATTGAACCGATTATAGGACAGCTTCAGAGCGTAGAACGCTATGTCTCTCTGCCTGTAGAAGGATTCAAAAACCATAACGGTTGGCTTATCTACGACGATATAATTGAAAGCGCTTCGGAGAACGCCGTGGACGTTGAAGTTGATGAACGGGATATGGCCACCATCCTGTACACCAGCGGTACAACCGGGCGTCCCAAAGGGGTTATTCAAACCCATCGCAGCCTTTATATGAATGCGATTAATACCATTATCCATGTACGCGCCGAAGATGAAGACGTGCTGCTTCATACGCTTCCGATGTTTCACGTCAACGGGTGGGGCACACCATTCTCCTTTACCGGCATGGGTGCAACTCACGTAATGCTGCGCAAGATTGATCCTAAGCATATTGTGCATCTGGTCCAAACGGAAGGTGTAACCGTCGCCTGTATGGCACCTACCGTACTGAATATGATTTTGAATGAGCCTACGTCCAAGACAGCCAGCATTCCGCAGAATGTCCGCGTAGTCATCGCCGGCTCCGCTCCGCCGCCGTCTTTCGTGAAAGCGGTTGAAAAAGAATTGGGCTGGACATTCCTGCAGGTGTACGGCATGACGGAGGTTTCGCCGTTCGTCACCGTCGGCCATATCAAGAAAGACATCCGCGACACGGCTGATGAAGAGCGCATTCATCGCTTAAAAGCCAAAGCCGGAATTAGCATGATTAACGTTGAAGCGCGCGTTGTCAATGAAGACGGAGAAGATGTGGAGCCGAACGGCGAGGAAATAGGCGAAGTCATCTGCCGCTCCAACTCCGTTATGGACGGTTACTGGCTGCAACCGGAAGAAACGGCACGTTCCATCGTAAACGGCTGGTACCATACCGGTGATATGGCAACCATTGATGAGAACGGCTATATCGATATCGTTGACCGGAAGAAAGATATTATTATCAGCGGAGGTGAAAATATCTCCTCCATCGAAGTCGAAGGCACGCTGTATGAGCATCCGGCGGTGCTTGAGGCAGCAATCATTGCCATTCCGCATGAGAAATGGGGCGAAGTGCCGCACGCCGTATGTGTGCTGCGTGAAAATGCAAACGTGACGGAAGAGGACATCATCGCATTCTGCCGTGAGCGGATGGCACACTTCAAGTGTCCAAAATCGGTTCAATTTGTTGCAGAGCTGCCGAAAACCGCATCCGGCAAAATTCAAAAAGTCGTGCTGCGCGAGCCATTCTGGAAAGAAGCCGGACGCAAAGTCAATTAGCAATACAAGATCGGGAGGCTGCACGCTCTCCCATCCCGCACAAAAACGAGGCGGAAGACGCCTCGTTTTTGTATGTTTATTCATTTATACCGTAAATTTTTTGTCGAAAAAAAAGACCCCGCAAAAGCGGAGTCAAAAACAACAACTCTCAACCAATTGAATAAGTTGTCATAAAAAGAATAATATAAAATTCGGCAAGAAACAATAGAAAATTTAGGGAAAATGGTGATTTTTAAGCAAAAATCGACAAAAATTTAACGGTTTTCCCCCAAAATCCTATGCGGTACACGCTGGGCGGACAAAAGCTCAAGAAATGCGTCTTCTGCCTCAATCGGCAGCAGGCAGCTAAGCGTTTCAGAAAAGTACATATGGATACGTTCGGCACCGTTAGCCAGAAAAAGCAAACGATATGCAATATCCAAATCTTTAAGGCCAAAAAAGTAATCAAGCCGTGCAGGCGTAAGCTCCGTTGTAAACGTCCGGCTCAGTAATACCCCGTCCCGTCGGTATTCCCGAGGCGAAGCTTCACGTGCTCCCATTACGGTAAGAAACTCTACAGCACGCTCCAGTCCTACGAGCTTTGCCATCTCCGCATCATTGTACTCGATCTCGACTGCGGTCAGCCCGTCCCGCATCACCTCCAGCATACAGTGAAACAGCTTTCGAATCACCAGATTGTTCGGGGAAAGACGGTGGTCTTCGAATCGGTATACATACTGTACCGTTTGCGCTTCCCTGTGTTCGATCCTGTGTAAGTACAGATACTGCACAACGTCCCTCCTTGCCGCTTACTTGCGCTCTTTGATTTGTTGCAGCACCTTACCGTCGATTCGCTTGAGCAGCGCCAACAGCAACTGCTTCGCCGCTTCGTAATCATCCCGGTGAATGATGGCTGCATGGCTATGAATGTAGCGGGCCGGAATACCAATCACGGCGGAAGGCACACCTTTGCCTGTCAGATGTACCCGGCCTGCGTCCGTGCCGCCCGGCGAGACAAAAAACTGATAGCGAATTCCCAACTCTTCTGCTGTATCGATCATAAAATCACGAAGTCCCGGCAGCGTCACCATCGTCCGGTCCACGATTCGCATTAAGAGGCCGTCGCCCAGCTTGCCCATGCCATCCTTGACACCCGGAACGTCTCCTGCAGGACTTGCATCCAGTGCGAAGAATAAATCCGGCTCAATCATATTGGCTGCCACACCTGCACCGCGCAGTCCTACCTCCTCCTGCACGGTAGCACCGCCGTAGATGATATTCGGATGCTGCGTGCCTTTCATTTCCTGCATCATCTCAACCGCAAGCGCACAGCCGTATCGGTTATCCCATGCTTTCGCCATCAGCTTCTTCGGATTGCTCATGACCGTGAACGGGCAGACCGGGAGAATCGGCTGCCCCGGCCGAAGCCCCATACGTTCCGCATCCTCCTTGTTATCCGCGCCTACATCAACGAACATATCTTTCATGTCCATCGGTTTGTTTTTCCAGTTTTCCGGCAATACGTGGGGCGGAATGGAGCTGATCACGCCCATGACCGGTCCACTCTCCGTCATAATTTGGACGCGCTGAGCCAGCAGCACCTGACTCCACCAGCCGCCCAGCGGTTGAAACTGAATAAATCCTTTTTCGGTAATTCTCGTAACCATGAACGCCACTTCATCCATGTGTCCTGCCACCATAATTCTCGGACCGTTCTCTTCCCCGCGCAGCACGCCGAAAATTCCGCCAAGATTATCATATACAATTTCATTCGTCGTCTCGCTTATGTATTCGTGCATAATGCCGCGTACTTCCCCTTCGAACCCGGGGGCACCACAAGCTTCCGTTAACCGTTGAAACAGCGTCATTTGCTTATTCACACACTTCATCCTTCCACTGGTTTCTTTTTTACGATCATAGCAGAAAAAAATAAGAACACAAACTATCCCCGATCTCGCACGGCCGCCGTACGGTGTTTATGCGAAAGTTCCGGCACGGCAATGCCGACGAGAATAATCACCACACCAAGCCACTGTAAGAGACTGACCTTTTCGTGCAACACTACGCTGGACATGAATACCGCCATTGGCAGCTCTGCGGCGCTTAGAATGGTTGCCAGGCCGCCTCCGACATGCGGCACGCCAAGCGTAAAAAATAAAGTGGGAATAACGCCTCCAAATAGCGCAAGCGGCAGAGCGTAAACAAGAAGCCCTTCCGTTAGCGCGCCGTTTAATAAAAATGAAGGCGGATAGACGATGAACGTAATAAGCACCGACCCCGTTAGCATGACTGCGGAGCGCGTATAGGGGGAAATTTCATGCCCCACCCTCCCGCTAAAAATAATAAATAGCGCATAAGTAACCGCTGACAGCAGTCCGAACAGAATCCCCACCGGGTGTAAACTGCCGAATTCTCCTGCCAACACACCGCCTGCGAGCAGCGTCCCTGTTGCCAAAAGCACAAGAGCCGCCACCTTTTCTACGCCGGGCCGGCGTCGCTCTATAAACGATTCGATTATCACGCCAATCCACGTAAATTGGAACAAGAGCACAATCGCGATTGAAGCCGGCACATACTGCAGCGACTGATAATAAAGTATGCCGGTCAGGCCAGTCGCAAGGCCGGTTCCCGCCAGCGTAAGCCATTGCTTTCCCCTGACTTTCCGCCGCGAGAATAGAAGCGCCACTCCCCACATAAACACCATAGCGAAAAACATCTGACTGCCGCTGACTTCCCCCGGCAGAAATCCGGCTTGATACGCCAGTTTTACAAATGTTGATAAAACACCGTAGCTGCACGAGCCCAAGAACACAAGCAGCACGGAACTCCAATATCCCATGCCGTCCCTTCCTTTCCAGGCGATCTTCTTTCTTATTGTACTACAATTCCCAAGAAAACAATGCCAAACATATCGCGTCCCGGCTTCGGGCAAGCTTTTAGCAGGAGGTGTTGGACTGATGAGAAAAGGCATTATCCCGATCGCACTCGGAACCGCCGTGACCTTAACCGGTGTCAGCATGCTGAACCGTCGTCATATGGATATCCGCAGCGATAATCCATACGCCTGGGGATTGGCAGGCTTCGGCCTCGCCCATATTGTCCTGGGCGCTATCGACTCCATGCGTGACAATAGCCATAACGGAGACGATCTCTTCTAAACGGATGTCTGCGTCCTGTCTATGGCAAACAAAAACGCGGGGGTCCCCCGCGTTTCGTTTTTCATAACGTATACAGGCTTGCTCTCCGATCGGCGAAAATCGGAATCCGCCTGCGCACATCTTCCACCAGCGTTCGATCCAGTGTGCCGACAACAATTTCTTCCCCTTCGCCACCTTCGGCCACAATCTCGCCCCACGGGTCGATGATAAGCGAATGCCCGAAGAACGTATTGTTCGGGTCACTGCCTACCCGGTTGCAGGCCACGACATACATCTGATTTTCGATTGCGCGGGCAATCAATAGCTGCCGCCAATGGGCAAGACGCGGGTTGGGCCACTCCGCTACCACGAACAGCACTTCCGCACCAGCAAGCGCACCTTTGCGAATGCTTTCTGGAAAACGAATATCATAGCAAATCTGCAGGAACGCAGGCATCTCGTCAAGCGTAAAGCTTTCGATCGCTTCACCTGACTGTAAATATTTCTCTTCTTCCATCAAGCGGAATAAATGTACCTTGCTGTATTCGTGCACCACCTCGCCGTTCGGAGCAAAAACCAACGAAGTGTTATATGTACCTTCTGCTTTCCGGTTTGCGATCGATCCCCCAATGATATACACTTCATATTGCTGCGCCAGCTCCCGAAATAATTCCCTGGCTTGTTCGCCTTCCCGGTCGGCAATCTCTTCAAGTCTTGTCAGGTCATAACCGGTATCCCATAACTCCGGCAACAGCACAATATTCGGTTTGGGTGTTAGCGTTCCGATTTTGTCGAATTGTTCGCGCACGCGCTTTCGGTTTTCCTCCGGTTTACCAAACTCTATGTCAATTTGAAGCATTGCAATATTGTATACACTCACTATGCATTCCCCTTTCCCGCGCTCTGTCATTAGTTTTAATCATAAACTGTCTGCCTCTGTGTTATCGGAAGTGTAACGATAATCTTCGTGCCATAGCTCCCCGTTTGGATGCGAATGTCCCCATCGCTTTTTTTGACCAGTTCTTTGCTTAGTGCAAGTCCGATACCCGTCCCTGTTTCTTTTGTTGAGTAAAACGGCTCAAATGCCATCTCCAGCGCTTCATTCGACATACCGGGTCCATTATCTACAACCTCAATCCGAACTTCCGTCCCGCTCTCCCGGTATGCGTACATTTCCACGCGTCGGTCTTCCTGATTATGCACCGCTTCAAACGCATTGTGAATAACATTTACAAGCACCTGCTTAATCGACTCGCGCTGAATATGCACCAGAAAATCTTCCATAGGCGGATACAGATAGAACGCTATATTTTCCTGAATGGTTTTCGCTTTGACGAATTCCTGCACTTCCGACAACAGCGAATTCAGCGAAACATCCGAAAGCGGAGATTCTTCTGCCTGTCCTTTACGCGAAAACTGCAAAAACTGTGTAATGATCCGATTGATTTCTTTTGTTTCATGCAGAATAATTCGAAAATATTCGTCGCGTTTATGCCGATCCATTTGTTCGTCTTCACGAATCAGTCTTAGAAAGCCATCAATCGCTGACAGCGGGTTGCGCACTTCATGCGCCATGCTTGCCGCCATCTGCCCCATAATGACCATACGCTGTTCATGTAAGCGCTCAATGGTATTGTCCTTTTTAGCCAGATACCCAAGCAGGAATTGGTCGACGAACTCGTCCACTACGCTCTCGGCCCGTTCATACTCGCTGTACATTAGCTCACGAAACATTTTTCTTACGCTATCCATAAAAGCCCTACGATAGAGATTGGCCATCAGCAGTGCAGTCTGGAATTCAAAATGTTTTGCCCCTATTTTATAGCCGATTGCATACGCTTCGCGCAATGATTTTTTACGCGCCCGCCCCACTTTCTGATTATAGAAAATCAGATGGAGCAGATAGAAGGTACGCACGGAAAATTTAAACCGCCATCTGCGATTGTTCATCCGCTCTAGCTGAATGTAGCTGGCCAGCTCGGTATGCGACACAAGCTCGATAAAATGGCGATCCACAATCATTCGTGCATACTTACGGAGAACCGCATAGGAAACGGGAGGCTGCACCGGCGCTTCACTCCTTTTACCAACAGTCTTTCTCAATCATTATACTCTTCCGAAACAAAAAAGGGG
>NZ_BJXX01000106.1 GCF_007991215.1 Aneurinibacillus danicus | reverse complement strand
GCTCATGGCTCTGGGGTTTTGAATTGGTTTATGATTGCGGCACTGGAGTCGGCGTCGGTTTCGCGAATCCTTCTTTATATTTGTTATCGATATGTTTGCGAATTTCGAGCAGACTTTTCCCTTCCTGTTTCATGGTGATGGACTCTGCGGCAATGTTTAAGCAGTTGGCGCAGGTTGTGCCGTGCGAATTCCAGACGATTTGCCCGTCCGGCTTCACTTCACGAATGAAGCAGTCACGGTTGCTTTTGTGACCAACGCTCTCGCCGCAGCCGCAGTAGCAGGCCATATGCTCGACCACGCTATGGTTGTGGCCTACCGCCTGATATACTTTTGCAATCTGTGGATCAAATCCTTTAAGGAATGAGGGAAGCTGATCGGGGCCGGAGGTTGTTTCAATAATGTCACCACCCGGTAGCTGCTCTTGATGGGCCGCATGCCCATCGTCATGTGCCGCTTCTTCATTGGAAGAGCAGCCGCTAAGGCCGGATGCGAGCAGTAAAAGGAATATAAAAGCGGTGAAGAACACTTTCTTTGTGCGAAGGTTCATTTTGCCAGGGACCTCCCGTTTTTTTCATTAATTATACCGGAATTAGTCGGTAAATCGTGTGACAAATTGGTCCCATTCTGTTTCTGTGTCCGTATTCATAATTTCATCGTACACTTCCATTATCCATCCTTCGTCATCTTTTGGTTCGGGAAGTGAATTCCCGGTCATCATCTCGGCAGCTCTGTTATCGTTACGCCATTTCTTTTGATAAATTGGAAGGAGTGGACCTATAGCTTCCCGCAGCAATGACACCTCATGCAGAGGGTCGCGCTCGACCCTCGCTTCATAAAGCTCCAGATATTCTTCCTGTGTTTTTGGAGTTTCTCCCTCTTGTAACGATTCGCCGAGAAAAATAGCATGCCGTGCTTTATTTAGTAAATGTCGAATTTGTTCATGGTTCATAGAACAACCTCCATTTTCTTCTATTTTCTCTTGCGGATAACTCCTTCCTATAGTAGCGTATTTTTCAGGGAAGTGCGAGCGGAAAGGGGAAAGATGTGTGGAAGTAGAAAAGAGAATGAACCGACGAAGCTTCCTTAGGCGGCTTGTGGCGGGAATCGGGGGATTGATGCTGCTTGCGGGGTTGGACGCTTTTTTTATTGAGCGTCATATGCTGCGGCGTCAGGATGTTACGGTTCCGTTAGCGGGATTGCCGGATGCATTTAATGGATTTCGCATCGCACACTTCTCTGATCTGCACATCGGTCACGGACTTGCGGCAGATGACCTGGAATCGCTGGTACAGAAGGTGAACAGTGCGAAGCCGGATATGATTGTGTTCACAGGAGATCTGGTGGATGACGGAATGGAAGAGCTTGTGGCAGCGGCGCAGGTGCTGAGCCGTCTGCAAGCCCCATATGGAAAATATGCGGTACTTGGTAATCATGACGTGCGCGGACATGTCGATCCGGATCGTATTATTAAAGCACATCAGGATGCAGGCTTCATCCCGCTTGTTAACCGAAATCTTACGATACGGCACCGTACTGTGGATGAACGGCTTATCGTGGCGGGGCTTGACGATTATTGGAGAGACCCGGATTGGGAGGCGGCGTTCAGCGGTATCGGAAAAGGTGAATGCGTAATTGCGCTTATTCACGAGCCTGATTTGGCGGATCGGGCGAAAGAATATGGGGTAACCCTTCAACTCTCAGGTCACAGTCATGGCGGTCAGGTTCGTCTTCCCTTTGTGGGCGGTGTATTATATCCGCCATATGCCCGCAAATATCCGGACGGATTGCAAAGGGTAGAGAATAGCGAAATGCTCATCCATACCTCGCGCGGGATCGGTACCACGATTTTACCAATCCGGTTTTTATGCCGACCGGAGTGGTATATGTTGACGCTAAGAAAGAAATAGTAAATAAGAGGGTTCAAGAATTTGTGACAATTGAATTTTTGTATTTGATGGTTTTTTTCCAAATTTCGTTTATAATAGGCTTATGAACGCCTACAAAGGAGAGAACTCTTATGTTTTCAAACATCGGATTTCCTGGTCTTATTTTGATTCTTGTGATTGCGCTTATCGTATTTGGACCGAAGAAGCTGCCTGAAATCGGACGTGCTTTCGGACAAACCTTGAAAGAGTTCAAGAACTCCACGCGCGAGTTGACGATGGACGACGATGATGATAAGAAGCCGACGCTGAAAGAGATTAAATAATGGATCTAATATAACATGAACAAGAGGATGCGCACAGCATCCTCTTTTCCTTCGTACCCCAAAAGTCACCCGCCCTTCCTACGATTTTCATGCCGGGGTTGCGGCTCATGGTGGTTTTCTGAGTTTTTAGCACGATTTTTTCTTTTTTTAGTCTCTGTACTTTTTATAGTAAGTGGCGTATAATATGAAGTTGTAAACATAAAGAGCGGTGATATAGTAGAATTTATCCGATTTTGATTCGTAATCTGTCCCTTGTGCATTCGATTGTGCCAGGGCTTTTTGTTTTGTTTGTACTGAAAGTTAAAGAAAGGAAGTTGAGCGTCCATGGAAATATGGAAGCGAAATTTATATATATTGTGGTTTGCACAGTTTATGGTATTGGCGGCAATGAACTTAATCATTCCGTTTCTGCCGCTTTTCCTGCAGCATGATTTAGGAGTGAGCGATCCTGTGCTGGCACAGCGGTGGACCGGATGGATTTTCGCGGCGAACTTCCTGACCGCGTTTCTTGTGGCGCCTCTCTGGGGAAAGCTGTCAGACAAGACGGGTCGTAAAGTCATGCTGCTTCGCTCCGGTATCGGCATGTCAATCATAACATTGTGTATGGGGTTCGTTGCATCCCCGGTACAATTGCTCGGATTGCGCCTCTTAAACGGATTGATTTCCGGATTCGTTCCGGCGGCGGTGGCGCTTGTATCGACCAATACGCCAAAGGAGAAGACCGGCTATGCGCTTGGATTCCTCCAGTCCGGTGCTGTGGCGGGTACGATTCTGGGGCCGCTCCTCGGCGGACTGCTGGCGGAATGGGTTACATTTCGGAATATTTTCCGGGTGACCGGGCTGCTGCTGTTTGGGGCGGCAATGCTTGTGCTGCTGTTTGTTCGTGAAATTAATAAACCGCAGCCGAAGCCGAAAGCGGAGCTGGCTTTGAACAAAGAAACCGGGTTTCGTAAAATCCTCCATACGTCTCCGCTGCCCGGTTTGTTTTTGACCGGATTTCTTATCCAGTTTGCGATGATGAGTACGAATCCGTTCATGTCTTCGTACGTACAGGAGCTATGGCGCGGTGGGGCGTTCATGTCACTGATGGTCGGTGTGGTTATCTCGGTGTCCGGTATCTCGACCATACTATTCTCGCCGCTGCTTGGCAAATGGGGCGATAAAATCGGTTCTCAGTACGTACTGCTAATCTGTCTTATAGGAATGGTTGTATTCTTCGTTCCGCAGGGGCTTGTGCATTCGGTATGGCCGCTGATGGTGCTGCGTTTTCTGCTTGGCATGTGCATCGGGGGACTGATTCCCTCGGTTAACAATCTGATTCGCAAGCATGCGCCGGAAGGAATGGAGAGCCAGACGTTCGCGTACAGTACGAGCGCGATGAATCTGGGGAATCTGCTCGGGCCGATAGCAGGAGGCGCGTTGAGCGGCGCGATTGGCCTGCATGGCCTCTTCTTTATGGCAGCGACGCTTTTCCTAATGAATACGTTATGGGTGAAATATACGCTGCACCGTACACAGACCCCGCGCGCGCTGTTGTCTCATGTGCTGCATACCAAATCATAAAACGACGCAAAAAAAAAGCGGGTGGAACGTTTTGTTCTTCACCCGTTTTTTATGTGTTCCTTTTATTTTAATAAATCAGCATATGGAGCTAAATCGATTTTGCTGGCTTCTAAGGCTGTTACTGCCCGTTCTTTGTCAGGGGCGGCGATGATGTATCCGCGTACGACATGATCCTGGTTTACTTCTTCTGCACCCGCTTCCTGGGCCACTTGTTCTACCTTGTTTTTAATCGATTTTTTCGCCATCGGGCGTACAAAAACCGGCAGCGGTTTCATGAGTTCATCAAGAAGCTGGGTTGAATCGTCTTGCCATTTCATTTTTTGAACATCCTTTCTGGATATGTACTTACTACTTATTATACCTTCCATAGTGGAAAATTAGAAGGAAAACCAGGGGTTATTTGGAAAGACCGAGCAGTACTTCCATGTCAGCCACCGTATTTTCACCCCAATAAGAAGCAAGCAGGTCGCGTGCCCACATCCAGGCCGGAACATAGCCTGTTTTGGCAAAATACTCATCAGGCGTATTTTTTGGCCGTCGTTTCGGATTGACGCATGAATAGCGGTGGCGATAATAATCCCCCCAGCGGCTGAACCGCTCCGTTTCGCTTGTCAGTGCGGTAACAAGCAGGCCGAGGTCGGATTCGATAATCTCCAATGGAAAGAGGGAGCAGCTAAACGGTTTAAGCTTGGCCGGATCGAGCTTCCGCTCAAGAGCGTAGCGATGAATGGCACATAATCGTTTCCCGTTATCTTCAATTAAATAAAGACAGTCTCCCTTGTATTTGCGGATAGACGGATAGTAATTCGTATCAGCCGTCTGTTCATATAATCCCTTTTCTCTGGCCTCCTCCGCACGTCCGTCGTCCCCATAGGCCTCAAGGATGGTAAAGGCGTGTTCTTCGAATAAAGTCAGATTGTCGCCGTGCATGGAGTACGGCTGTCCCTGCTCGCAGCAATTGTGTCCATGCACAAGGTGGCAGTGGAAGCAATCGAGATTGACCGGCGCAAGCAGCGCCTGCGTATCAATCAAGTACTCTCCATGGCGAATAATTGTCTTGTTCAGGCGTGGTACGATGTATTCGTATACAGCGAGTGCATCGCTGAATTTCAGTTGTTCCGGCGTTCCGTAATAACGGCTGCGCATATCATTTCCCGCTTTCCGATTACTCATTTTCCTTCATGATAACGAAAAATGTTATGTATAGCTACTCTCTGCATGATATGATATACTTTACAGAAAAAAATAATCAATTCAGAATAATGGATTAAAGGAGTAAATGAGAGAGTACGTGAAGGGGAGGATGACGAAGCATTGAAGGGTCAAGTTTTTATCTATGATACAACTTTGCGGGACGGCACCCAGGGAGAAGGTGTTAGTCTCTCGGTGGATGACAAGCTGAAAATCGCAAAAAAGCTGGACCAGCTTGGCGTCCATTATATTGAAGGCGGTTGGCCCGGCAGCAATCCGAAGGATATGGAGTTTTTTCTGCGGGCTCGGGAGTTGAATTTGAAACATGCGAAAATTACCGCATTCGGCAGCACGCGCCGATTCGGCATAACGGCGGATGCTGATGCGAATTTGAATATGATTATCGAGAGCGGTGTCGAAGCTGTTGCGATCTTCGGAAAAAGCTGGGATTTCCATGTTACCGAAGCACTGGGCACTACACTCGAAGAGAACTTGAATATGATTTATGAATCTGTTCGGTTCCTCAAAGAAAAAGGACTGGAAGTTATCTACGATGCGGAACACTTCTTCGATGGATACAAGCACAACTCTGAGTATGCACTGGCGACGTTACGCCGGGCGGCGGATGCCGGAGCGGATTGGTTGACGCTGTGTGACACGAACGGCGGCTCGCTGCCGCACGAGATTAGCGAGATTGTGACGCGCGTAAAAGAAACGGTGGAAACACCGGTCGGTATTCATTGTCACAACGATGGAGAACTCGCCGTCGCGAATTCGCTGGCGGCGGTAGCGGCGGGGGCGACGCAGGTGCAGGGCACAATTAATGGATTCGGCGAACGGTGTGGTAACGCTAATCTAATCTCGATCATTCCTAATCTGCAGCTTAAGCTCGGTTACGCCTGTGTACCGGAAGAACAGTTGAAACAGTTGACCAATACGTCACGCTACGTGTATGAAATCGCCAATATTATGCCGCCGAATGTTCAGCCGTTCGTCGGACAGAGCGCGTTTGCACACAAAGGCGGAATGCATGTGAGCGCGATCTTGAAAGCGGCGGAGACGTACGAGCATATTAAACCGGAAGCGGTTGGCAATACACGTCGCGTACTTGTGTCAGAACTATCCGGACAAAGCAACCTGCTCTTTAAAGCCCAGGAGCTTAATATCGATCTGGATAAGAATACACCGGAAGGCCGTGCAATTATCCAGCAGGTAAAAGAGCTGGAGCATCAGGGCTACCAGTATGAGGGAGCCGAGGCTTCATTCGAGCTTCTTGTACGCAAAGGTCTGGGAGAGTACGAAGAGGTATTTACGGTAGAGTCATTCAAGGTACTGATGGAGAAAATCGGGGACCATGATGCCGTAACCGAAGCGACGGTGAAAATAAAAGTAAACGGACAGACGGTGCATACCGTCGCAGAAGGAAACGGACCGGTCAATGCGCTCGATAACGCGCTGCGCAAAGCCATCGAAGCGTTCTTCCCTGATATTAAAGAGATGTATTTGACCGATTATAAGGTGCGTGTGCTGAGCGAGCAGGATGCAACCGCCTCGAAAGTGCGTGTGCTCATAGAATCGACGCGGGACGGTAAGGATAGTTGGAGTACGGTAGGTGTATCGGCGAACGTAATTGAAGCGAGTTGGGAGGCATTGCTTGACAGTATGCGCTACGCGCTGATGGGACGCCACGGGGAAGCGGCGGAGATTGCATTGAAAGAGACGGAGCGTCAAGGAATATTAAATCATTAAAGGAAAAAGAATAAAGCCGGTAAAAAGGGTGAGCCAGTCCCTTTTTCCGGCTTTTTAAATTTCGGTTTTCATTGTTCCGTATAGCGTTTTAGGATACGGTCGACTACGATATCATATTCTGCCAATTCTTCGCGAACGAAAGACGGCAATGTCATTATTTGCTCATTCCCTCCATTGGGCTGCTGGCCTGGGCGTACCGTTTCTTCGGAATTCGGCCTGCTTCATATCCCAGCCGGCCCGCCTTGATTGCCAACATCATCGCTTCCGCCATTTTCACAGGGTCTTTGGCGCCGGCCACGGCCGTATTCAGCAGTACGCCGTCAGCGCCTAATTCCATCGCAATCACCGCGTCGGACGGAGTTCCGATTCCGGCGTCGACGATAATCGGAACGGTGGCTTCCTCGATGATGATGCTCAGATTGAGCGGATTGAGAATCCCCTGGCCGCTGCCAATCGGCGATGCGCCCGGCATGACCGCATGCGCACCGGCTTCCTGCAGGTGACGTGCCAATACGGGATCGTCATTCGTGTAAGGCAATACGATGAATCCGTCTTCGACCAGAATTCTGGTCGCCTCCAGTGTCGCGATCGGGTCAGGGAGCAGGGTTTTCGTATCCGCAATCACTTCCACCTTGATCATATCGCATAATCCGGATGCACGGGCAAGGCGGGCGATGCGCACTGCTTCCTCGGCTGTGCTTGCGCCGGCCGTATTGGGCAGCAGCTTGTATTTTTGCAGGTCCAACTGTTCCAAAAAGTTCGGCTGTGCCGGATCATAGATGTTCATCCGACGCACGGCAAACGTTAAGATTTCTGTTTCCGAGACTTCCACCGCCCGGCGCTGTATATCGAAGTCCGGGAATTTGCCCGTGCCGAGCAGCAGGCGGGATGAGAATTCATAAGGTCCGATTCGAAGCATGATGATCAACCTCCACCAACAAAATGTACAAGCTCAATTGTGTCGCCGTCCGTGATACTTCTTGCGGCATGCTGTTCTTTTTGCAGGATGTCGCGGTTAATTTCTACAACCACGATGCGATCTGCAAGACGCAGATATTCCAGCAACTGCTGGACATTCCCGACCGTGTCAGGAATGGTTTGCATCTTGCCGTTAATTGTTATATTCATAGGCGTACCTCCTTAGATTTACAGGATGGGATGAACATGACGTCTGTCGGTGAAAGGCGCAAGCGGGATATCAAGCGTTTCACCTGTCACCATGCGGGCAATCATTTCACCGGTCAGCGGGCTTAAAAGAATCCCGTTGCGGTAGTGCCCGGTCGCCGCCAGCAGGTTCGCAAAAGACGATACCGGTCCGAAATACGGAAGGCCGTCTTTGGTTTGTGGCCGCAGACTGGCCCATGTCTTTTCAAGCGGGCAGTCTTTTAAGGCGGGCAGAAGACGAACGGCTTTTGTCATGAGCTGCTGCAGGCCGTCAATTGTCAGCCGATTATCAAACCCGCAGTCTGCAGAGGAAGCACCGACGAGCAGACGGTTTCCGTCTTTCGGAACAATGTAGCATCCGTGCGAATAGATCGTTTTTTCGATCCGCTGCGGCATAGAAAGCACGGAGAACGCTTCCCCTTTAATAGGGAAAACGGAGAGCGGCAGGCCGAGCGTATGCGCCAGACGGCCGCTCCATGCTCCGGCAGCAAGCACGTAATGATCGGCCGTAAACCGGCCCTGTGTCGTCACAACCCCTGTAATCCGGCTGTCTGTATGCTCGATGTCAAGCACCTCACATCGTTCCAGAAGCCTGGCACCGCCCTTTGCTGCGGCAACCGCAAACGCCCTTGTCAAATCCGGTGCCGAGACCTGGATATCGTCCGGCAGGTAAAGAGCGCCCGTAATTTCGTCGCTTACCGCCGGCTCCATCCGTCTGACGTCCGTTTTGTCCATCCACTCGGCTTGAAGGCCCATCGCCTGTTGCCAGGCACCGCGTTTTTTTAGCGTGTCGGCTTCTTCTTCCGTCCAGGCGATACGAAGCATACCTGCATTGTTCAAGCCGATATCGACGCCGGAAGTCTGATATAGCTCTCGGGCGATTTCTGTAAACATAGCGCGGCTGCGCAGAGAAAGATCTACTAATGGACCCGGCTCGGTAAACTCGACCTGAGCGCCGAGCATGCCGCCTGCCGCCCCTGATGCATGCGCCCCGATCGTATCTTTCTCCAACAAGGTGACTGTTTTGCCCCTTTTTGTCAGTTGATAGGCAATAGAGACGCCGATGACACCGCCACCGATGATGACAACATCCTGCTTGATCATTTAACACCCTCCATTTTTGCCATGGGCCACGCGCATCTGGGCGATACACGGACATTCTGCATGGCCTGTTGAAATTGCTGGGCAGAAAGCATAGGGTCCCTGGCAAGCATAATGGCTGACAGTACGGCAATTCCGGCACAGCCCGTCGCCAGCGTATCCGGCGCATTGTTAGGCGTAATGCCGCCCAATGCAATAACGGGCAGATTGACGCTTTCCACGATCTCCTGCAAAGCCGCAAGTCCCCGACCGGCCTGACCGGGCTTGGAAGTCGAGGCGAAGACATGGCCGAACAACACATAATCGGCGCCTGACGCTTCCGCCGCTTTTGCTTCCGTGACGCTGTGGACAGAGACACCGATAAGCCTATGCGGGGCAAGACGGCGAATGACGCCGGCAGGCAGGCTGTGATACGCGGCTTGAATGGCAGCGGCTCCGCTCGCAAGCGCTACATCCACCCGATCGTTTACCGCAAGTTTGGTGCATGGCAGACCGGCCGCAACCAAATCCTGTGTCCATTCCCATAACTCCCGAGCGGTTCGCTGTTTTTCGCGCAGGTGGAACATGGTAATATACGGGTGAATACGCGCCACAACCCTGCGGACGTCTGAAAGTGATTGCGTACCGCTGCTGATGACGTGAAGAGCATGTGCCATGTGCATTCCTCTCCCCCTTCCTTCTTTTCTCATGATTTTCACAGAAAAGGCCGGGACCCTATTATGGGACCCGGCCTGATACGTCAATGACAAACGCTTTTATGCCGACTACTTTCCTACGCTGGTACGAACCAGATCAGGTCCCAAGGGTTTAGAAACTTCAACGCGTTTCATTCTCAGCCCGGCTCCTCGGGATCCCCTAGTAGTGCTTTCTATTAAAATTTCTTCCATTATAATCAATAGTAGCAAAAAAGAGAAGAAGGTATATAAAAAACTTAACAAAGGAATAATAGTCTGAATTATTTTGCGATTATCTTGCATAATCAAACGGAAGGGTGAGCAAAGGTTGAAGGCCATTGAATTATTTCCATACGTCAATGATTTGCGCGACCGTCCGGGCCTGTTTTCTTTTTTCGGGTAGCGATCAGAAGCGGAAATCGGGTAGAATAAGAAATAGTTTGTTTTAGCAGAGAAAGGAAGGAAATCATGAATTCATTTACTGCTTTTCAGCTGAAACCGGAAATTCTGCAGGGGATTGCCGATTTGTATTATAAAGAACCGACCCCGATTCAAGCGCAGGCCATTCCGCTGGCTCTCGAAGGAAAAGATGTCATCGGGCAGGCCCAGACTGGAACCGGCAAAACGGCGGCCTTCGTCATTCCGATGCTCCAAATGCTGGAGCTGGATAAAAAAGACGTGCAGGCGCTGATTATGACGCCGACGCGTGAGTTGGCGATGCAGATCACAGACGATATAGCCGAGTTGGGCAAGCATTTGGGCGTTAACGTACTCTCGCTGCACGGCGGTCAGGACATTACACGCCAGATTAGCAAGCTTTCGGGACAGGTGCATATCGTGGTAGGCACGCCGGGCCGAATTCTTGACCACCTGCGCCGGGAGACACTTCATTTCGGACGGATTAAAATGCTTGTGCTCGATGAAGCGGACAAAATGCTCGAGATGGGCTTTCTCGAAGAAGTAGAAGAAGTCTTCATCCAAACAGCGCAGCAAAAACAAGTGCTCCTGTTCTCTGCGACCATTCCGGATGAAGTGCGTCGTCTGGCCCACCGTTTCATGAATCAACCGCAGATTGTCCGGGTCGAGAAGCGGCAGATGACGGCGGAAAACACAAAAGAATCTTATTATGTAGTGAACCAAAGCGACAAGCTTGACGTGCTGCTGGAACTGGTCAAAGATGCCCGTCCGTATCTAGCCGTGATCTTTGCGAATACAAAACAGCGCGTCAACGAGCTGGTGCGCAGCTTGCAGGAGAACGGCATTGAAGCGGAAGCGCTGCACGGCGATTTAACCCAGAAGAAGCGGGAACAGATTATGGACCGGTTCCGCGAAGCCAAATTCCAGTATCTCGTCGCGACGGATATTGCGGCGCGCGGCCTGGACGTGGCAGGCATTACGCATGTGTTTAACTACGACATGCCGTCCGATTTGGAGAGCTATATCCATCGCGTAGGCAGAACCGGCCGGGCCGGGCAGGAAGGAGAAGCCATTTCGCTGATTTCCCCTCGTCAGAAACAGTGGTTTACCCGTTTCTCGCGCGCCATTAGCGGCGGTGTCGAGCAGAAGTTTCTCGGGGGCAAAAAACGTGAAGAACGTAAGGCCCGCAAGGTGGTTCGAGATACGAACGATGGCATTCAGGAAGCACGGACAGAGGACCGCAGTGCGGAGAAAAAGCCGGCACCTGCGTTAGGAGGAGGCCGGGCTAAAGCGAAACCTAGAAAGATTAAACCTGGATACAAGAAAAAAATGCAGGCTGAAAGAGAAAAGCAGCAGCGCAAAGAGCGCCGCAAAGCCATTCAAGAAGTATACAGAACACGCAAGAAAAAATAAACGAACCGGGATGGCAGAATGACGTCATCCCGGTTTTGTTTATTTCGCAAGTAAGCCGAGTACCCAGCGGCACCAGGCAATCTCTTCTTCCTCCTGTTTCAGTTTTCGGCAGAAGAGAAGGTAGCGCCCGAAATGACGGGAAGTAATGCTTTCAATTTCATCCCCGTATTCTTCTTTCATTTTCTTGATTTCTTCTTTGCGAAATGCAATTTTTTCCTCATAAGCGGTCATGCGTTCATGAAAAAGGCGTTGTGCCGTATCCTTATCCGTTAGCCAGATGGAATACACCTTGGCCAGAAATTCATCCCGGATGACGGGGGGAGCGGGCGATTTGCGGGTCCACTCTGCAAGCAGCGCTTTTCCTTTATCGGTAATCGAATAGATTTTTTTATCCGGTTTCCCGGTTTGTTTTACATAAACAAATGTGACAAGCCCGTCTTGTTCAAGCTTCATAAGCAGCGGATACACTTGGCTGTGTTTGGCCTGCCAGAATACTTCCAGCAGCTGCGTTAATTCGTAGCCTGAGCAGGGCTTTCGCACAAGCATGCCAAGCAGGGCGTAGCCTAAAGCATTCATTCTTTTCCTCCCTTATTATTCATATGAGCAAGATTATATATATAAATATTGACATATGCAAACAGAGCACATTATACTAAAACACACTGTTCTATATATAAAAAATTACATATATAATTACTTTAACAAACTGTGAATACAGGCATATTTCTAATCTCAGCATTTCATACTGTTTACTAATTCATTCGGATGAGGAGCGATACATGGTGCAGAAGTATTTATTCCAGCAATTTTTCTCAAAGATAACGTCGGTTCCTTTTCGGGTGGTATTTTGGGATGGAACGACGGATAATTACGGAGAAGGCGAGCCGCGCTTTACGCTTATATTTCATGAGAAGGTTCCTTTTGGAAATTTCGTGAAACAGCCGTCCCTGGCATTTGGAGAAGCGTATATGAACAGGGCGATCGAGATTGAAGGTGCAATCGAAGACGTTATTCGGGCTGCCACGTCGAACCGAAGCATGATTTGGTCTGAAACGCTTACCCGCTTGTCGAAACTCAGCATGCGTAAGCAGCAGGAGAACGTGCAGCACCATTACGATGTAGGAAATGACTTTTATGCATTGTGGCTCGACGAAACGATGAGCTATTCATGCGCCTATTTCAGGACGCCGGAAGACACGCTCGAACAAGCGCAACTGCAAAAGATTGACCATGTTTTACGGAAGCTGCAGTTAAAGAAAGGGGAAACGCTGCTTGACATCGGAAGCGGGTGGGGATGGCTCATCATTCGCGCCGCCCAGCAGTATGGAGTTAAAGCGACAGGCATTACATTAAGTGAAGAGCAGTTCAAAAAAACACGCGAGCGGATTGCAGAGCTGGGGTTGTCCGGTCAGGTGGATGTTGAACTGATGGACTATCGCGATCTTGCGAAAACAGGACGTACCTTCGATAAAATCGCCAGCGTCGGCATGTTTGAACATGTCGGACAGGATCATTATCCTGAATTTATGAAATCGGTGCAGGCGCTATTGAAAGAAGGAGGGTTGATGCTGCTTCATACGATTACGCATATGAAGGAAGAGCCGGGCGATCCGTGGATTTTAAAATACATTTTTCCCGGCGGGTACATTCCTTCGCTGCGCGAGGTCATTCACCTGCTGCCCGAGTATGATTTCCATACGATGGATGTGGAAAACTTGCGGATGCATTATGCGATGACACTCGATCGATGGGCGGAACGTTTCGATCAACATGAGGCTAAAGTCCGCGAGATGTACGATGAGAAATTTGTCCGCATGTGGCGTCTGTATCTGCGGTCCAGTGCCGCTTTCTTTAGAATCGGCGGGCTTTCTATTCATCAGATGCTTTTCTCAAAAGGCATTAATAATCAACTGCCGCTTACGAGGGACTATCTGTATGCTTCGGCTTCGGAAGAACAGAAGTAACAGGCAGGTCTGGTCACAGGCGACTGGATGAAAACATCGAGGTAAGAAAGAAAGGAGGAGGGAGACTTGGAATTAACCGAGAGTAAAAAACGAAACGCAAGAATCATTACGGTGTTTGCCACATTTCTTGCGTTTATGGGAATCGGGGTTGTAGACCCCATCTTGCCTTCGATAGCCGAACAAATCGGCGCAAGTCATTGGCAGGTAGAGATGCTGTTTTCCTCTTATATTTTTATGATGGCGATCATGATGCTTCCCGCCGGTCTGTTGGCCGGCAAGTTCGGCGACAAACCGATGATGGTCACAGGGCTGGTTATCGTTACAATTTTTGCGCTGCTGTGCGGATTTTCCGGTACGATTGCAGAACTCTCGATTTACAGAGCGGGTTGGGGGCTCGGTAATTCATTTTTCTTTGCCACTGCCATGACGCTGCTGATCGCTTTGTCGAGTGAAGTCGGCGCTGCAGTTGGGTTGTACGAAGCAGCTATCGGTCTTGGCATGGCCGGCGGTCCGCTTGTCGGCGGAATTCTCGGTGGATATACCTGGCGTTATCCCTTTATTGCAACCGGATTGCTAATTTTTGTTGCATTCATATTGGTGAGTTTTTTTGTTAAAGCTCCGCCGAGTAAACAGAAACGGAAGACGGCCGGTATTAGAGAGATGGGCCACCTGTTCTCGTATCTTCCTTTTATTCAGGGGGCGTTAGCGGGCATGCTGTACAATTATGGCTTTTTCACCGTATTGGCTTATTCTCCGCTCGTGCTGGAGCTATCGCCCATCCAGCTCGGATTGGTCTTCTTTGGCTGGGGGTTGTGCCTTGCTTACGGTTCGGCTATTTTATCGCATAGATTGGAGCAAAAATATAAACTGAAGAATCTTTTGCGCTATAGCCTGCTACTTTTCAGCGCATTCCTGTTTTTGTTGTTCTTCATAAAAATTATGTGGGTACAAATCGTGCTTGTTATCATTTCCGGTTTAATTTCCGGATTGAATAATGCGCTGTTTACTACGCATGTAATGGAGTCCTCACCGTACGAGCGGGGTGTGACATCAGGCGTATACAACTTCGTACGCTGGCTGGGTGCGGGTTCTGCCCCAATCTTGTCCGGTATCTTCGGGCATATGTTTTTCCCGCAGGCGCCTTTTGGTATCTCGGCCGTTATCGTGCTCATCGGCTTCTTGCTTATGATACTGCCCATAAGGGAACATCAAAGAGAATCTTATATCTCTGCTCAATAAGAACGAATACAGAGATAAGCCAGTAATTATTTGTTATAAAAGGATATAAAAGTACAGAAGGTACAAAAACGGAGTCCTTTCTTTTTCCTCGCCCAGCGACCTGCCGGTCCAAGACCGAAGGAGAGCGGCAACTGTCTCCATCTCTGTTCTGCCCAGGTGTTTTGCCGACCGGCTCGGACCTGCATGAAGGAGCGGACAGGCTATGCATCTTCGGGAAAAAGAATCGGACAAGTTTTTGTACCTTCTTTATTTTATAACTAGCGCACGAATTGCTTCACGAAGTAATCGGGATTCAATCCTTCTCCGCCGGCGTTTTTCAACAGCTCATACCAGGGAACCTGGGCACCGGAATGGAAGATGCGCCGGATTAAATAGGAGCCGGTGCTTTTCTTTTTCAGATAGGAATCGCCTCTGAGTTCGTCCAGTATCATGAAGTGCAGCTGAGAGGCCATCAGTTCGCCCAAAATGTAATTCTGGTAGTATACCGGGGCGGTTCCAATATGAATTTTTGCGGCCCAGTCCGGCTCGTTTCGGCCCTCTGGTTTTTTTACCAGTTGAAAGCGCTCGACCAATGACCACCAGAGCGCATTCAAATCTTGATCCGGATCATGATACATCTCGTGTTCGAAATGCACCATCACCAGGCCCCAGCGCACGAAGATAAGCATGCTCATACTGAGGTATTCTTCAAGTGCAGGTTTCAGTGCCTTCGTCTCCTGCTCCGGAACGTCCGCATACAGTGTTAGCCACTCCGGATTTTTGGTCAGGCGTCCCATGAACATGGCGATGGCTTCCGTGGTAAGCGTATGCGCAGGCGTACGCAGCAGATACGGAAGCGTCCGGTCGATGTATTTATCATACACGCCGTGTCCGAGTTCGTGCAGCATAGTGCTCATCCACCACTCGTTGTCGCGAATATTGGCCAGCACGCGAATGTCTCCGCTGTGATCGATATCGATGCAGTATGCGTGCTGATTTTTGTTCGGACGTTCAAACAGATCGCTGCGCTCTAGAATGTCGTCCACTTCAAGTCCGATGTCCGCAAAAAAGCGCTTTGTAATTTCGACAATGTTCTTGCCTTTAAAATACGGATCCAGCTGGGCGCTCTCAAGCGGGGGAGCCTCCTGAAAGAAAGGATCTGCGTAATGCCACGGCATGATCTCATCCGTGGAAATACCGAATTTGCGCGCCAGTTCTTCGTCCAACTTCTGTTTTACGCGCCGGAACGGCTCCGTCGTTTTCTCTTCCAGTGCAGCAAGAATGGAGAACAGATTCCGTCCGTCCAGCTCCTGAAGCTTTAATGACATGGCATAGTAGTTTTTGAATCCGGCTTCCTGTGCCGCACGGTTGCGCAGTTTCACAAGTTCAATTACACGCTCGGCCACCTGGTTTCCGATTTGCTTGCTTGCTTCCCACGCTTTGCGGCGAAGCGTAGAGTCGGTTGCGTTCTGAAGAATATCTTGGATCTCATTATCCGATACGATTCTATCGTCGAACGAGGCACGGAAGCGGGTGAATTCACTTTCAATCTCACTTTCTTTATGTACGATGTCAGAGAGCAGTATGGCATCTGGTTGATTCGGAATATATTCGTGCTCGAGTAGCACAAGCTGGCGGTACAACAATAGGTCACGCTGCAGTTTTTGATCGGCAAGCAGCTCTTTAAGATGTGTATAATCGTCCTTGCTGGAGAATAGGCGAATCAGATCCTGACGGTATCTTACATATTGCTTCTCGTACTTCTCTTCTCCAGTGGTCGTGGCCTGCCAGTAGGCTTCCGCGGCTGCCTTGGACAGATTTTCTACCTGTTTGAGGCGCGGAGCGAGAAATGCATCGACAGATGGCATAATCGAATCCTCTCTTTCGTGAGATGATAGCTTCTTCCTTTTATCGTATGATAAACGGACTGCCGGTTCAATTGTTTCCGCTTAATTTTGTGCAGTCGACTAATTTATTGATTGACATGCACACGTGATGCGGTATATCTTATATATAAGAAAATAGCCCATAGGGGAGTAGCTTTGAGAACGATAGTGTCGTCATTACGGGAACCTCGGCGGGGACCCCGGCTCTATCGACAACATGCAAATGTTGGAAGCAAGACCTGTGCCGTTTTTTCTCGGCATAGGTCTTTTTGTGTTTTTTAGAGAGGTTTTTAACTTTTGTCGCGTTGTTTTAAAGTGTGATTTTAATGAGGGGGCATGGTCATTGTGGAGTTTTTATCTGCGCAATTTTTCTCGATGCTTTTTTCCATCATCATTATTGACCTGGTGCTGGCCGGTGACAATGCGATTGTAATCGGGCTCGCATCTCGCAATCTGCCAAAAGAACAGCAGAAGAAAGCCATTATATGGGGAACGGTCGGTGCGATTGCGATACGCGCGCTGGCGACAATCTTTGTTGTCTGGCTCTTGAAAATCCCCGGGCTTCATCTTATCGGCGGCGCAATTCTTGTCTGGATTGCATATAAGCTGCTGATTGGCGAAGAGGAAGAGGAGAATATAGAGAGCAGTTCTTCACTGTTTGGGGCAATTCGGACCATCATTGTTGCTGACGTGATGATGGGACTCGACAACGTGTTAGCGGTAGCGGGCGCCGCTCAAGGGCATACCGGTATGGTTGTGCTTGGACTGTTAATCAGCATTCCGCTTGTTGTCTGGGGCAGTCAGGTTATTATCAAGCTGATGGATCGTTTCCCGAAGCTTATCTATGTTGGAGCAGGGGTACTTGCTTATACTGCCGCCAAAATGATGGTGACCGAGAAATTCATCGTTCCGTTCTTTGCGGAAAATCCGGTTATTAAATGGATTGTCATTGTCGTTATAGTTGCAGGCGTTCTTATCAGTGGTAAAATGAAAAAAGACAGACAATCGACAACGGCAGCCTCTGCGTAAGTAGAGGCTGTTCTTCTGTATCGGGGGACCGGAAAATTACACTTTTCGTCCTTTAGACCAGGGGGTCAAATGTTGTATGCAAGAAATAGGCTGAAGGCTTATACTGAAGGAAAAAGCATGAATGTACCAGAAAGACAGAGAAAGATGGTGATGCAACTTGGAACCCCTTTCCCGTGTGGATAAGTACCGCCGGCGCAGAGAGAAGCAGAAAGGCGGACGTGCTCTGGTATGGACGGCGTTTTCGCTTCTGTACATAGTCATTTTTTATCTCCTTATTTATTTTGTTAAAGTACCGGCCGATTATACGAAGAGGATCGGTCTGGAGGCGGGGCTGTTTTTTTTGAGTGTCATTTTCCTTGATGCTTACCTGCAGGCGTTCGCCACCATCTCCACGCGCCCTGTACAGAAGGAGGAAGTTAGATTAACCCGCCCCAATCCAATCATTATCGGCTGCTGGGTCGTCTCGTTATGCTATCATTTGAGCATCGGTCTTTTGAGTTCGATGTATCTGCCGGATTGGATGTATTATATGGGCTTTGTATTTACGCTGGCACTGTTTCTTGCGACGGTAATCCATTTCCTTGCCTATTTTGCATACAGCAAGCGGGAGAGGCAGTGGGTGCTGGAAGAGCGATATGTGAGCGACCAGCGCAGGGCGTATGAGATGATCCGTGATAATCAGTCACAATACTATTGGATTTGTGACGTAATGGAAAACAATGAAGAAGTGCGGCAGATGATGAAGTGGAACGGATTTGACCGCAACTTAGAAGAGCGGATGTACGAATTACAGCCTTATTTCCAGCGAACCATCTTCACTAATAAAGATTTAGACAGGATTGCAGGCATAAGCGCGTGGCTTACGAATATGCGCCGGATTATTGAAGAGCATCCGAACTATAGTCCAAGCCGAACGCGTTCCGAAGAACTGCCGTTGAGGAGCAAAAGGAGAGGTGAAGAATGAACATCATTGACTTTCGCAGCGATACGCTGACCAAACCGACCGAAGAGATGCGCAAACTGATGTATGAAGCTGAAGTGGGCGACGATGTATATGGCGAAGATCCGACCGTGCGCCGCCTGGAAGAGAAGGCGGCGCTGCGGCAGGCAGGGGTATTGGCGGCACCTGGATTATACGCGCTTGAGGTAATGAGTCAGCGTCTGCATGAAGATCATGCCCGGGCACGCAGGCTGGCTGAGCGTTTGCACGAAGTTCCCGGGTTGTATGTGGATATAGATACGATAGAGACAAATATTGTGTTGTGCGATATAGCGGAAACCGGACTGAATGCAGTCGAATTTCAGCAGCGGATCGCCGAAGCGGGAATCAAAGCGTCTCCGTTCGGTGAAGGCATCATCCGCTTCGTCACCCACCGTCACATCACCGATGAGGATATCGAAGAGGCGGGCGAGCGTATTTTGAGTCTATTGCATGGGCAATTGGCAAAATAGACTAAACGAAAACCAGGCGTGTGATGCGCCTGGTTTTCTTTCTTTTCATTTTATAAGCGTGAAAAAACTCGCGAGGCGTATGCCGACCGTTGCTTTTTCCGTGTGGAGCGTGTGGCCCTTAAGGGAGGGAAAGACCGGCAATTGTCTCCCTCATCGAGATGCCTAGATGTTTTGCCGGTCCGACCGAAGGGTCACAAAGCGGCCGTTTATCTTCCATGTGGAAAAAGGACGAGCGGCAACGACCGCGAGTTTTTCTTATTTATTAATCTCGAAATACTCGATTTCGCCTTGTTTGTTGACACGGACGGTAATAGTGACAGGGTAGAGTTTGTCAGGGACGGAGGTAAAAACTTTGCCTTCCAGACGATACATCGTCTTGCCGCCGTCCAGCTGGCTTTTTTCTTCCAGCGTAAGCGAAGCGAGCGACGGCAGGTCCGTCTGCTCTTGTTGTTTCTCTTCCTTCATGACGCTAGCCAGGAGTGCGGGTTTGTTGCTGCCGTTTTCTGCGATAAGAGAAGCCACATTTTTTGAGAGAATATTTATCGCAAGACGAGCAATCGCATGATCGGCGGGCGTTGTGTTGGCGCGGCCAGCCGCTTTCTCCCATTCATGAATCGACGCTTGTTTGACTTTCATCTGTTGGGTAATCCAACTTTTCACTTCGGCTGTCTGGGCAGAGGGAGAACGGGTGTCCACCGAGGAACAGCCTGTCCCGGCCACAAGCATTCCCGCTCCCATAAGCAGCGCAGCGATAGTACGTTGCCACCTCATTGTGTGCATGTTCCTTTCTTTCATAAAGTTCACAGATTCTGTTATAGAGTTAGACGGTTAGAGAGTAGATAAGTTGCTTTCAGGCAAAAAAAATTCTCCCGCGCAATACGAGAGAATAAATTTTTGCTTATTTTGTAGTTTGGCGGGCATTAACTGGGCGCGTATAAAACATCCAGAGAAAGCTTAGTGCCTGACAGAGTTCCAAGGAGAGTGCCTCCGTCATTTCAAGAGTGACCCCGCGCTTATAGACGCCTTCCTGGTGCACGATTTCATATCCGTTTTCCGTAAGCAATCGTCCGCATTCCCACGGCATCATTGTATTGATGACAACATCTTCCCCGTACAGGCGCCGGTAGCCGTGCTCGCGCGGTGCGGCGGTCGGTCCCAGAATGCCGAGCGCAAGCAAACCGCCGGGCTGCAGATACCGCTTGAGCTCTGTAAGCATCTCGCGAGGGTCATCGGTCCATTCCAGTACATTGATTGCCATAATTGCCTGGAAGGAATGCTCCGGAAACGGAAGCTTACGCAAGTCCGCCTTTACGAAGGAAAGGGCAAGTCCGGGCTTTATTCTTGTCTCCGCTTTTTTAATCATTTCTTCGGAAATGTCCAGCCCTGTTACCTGAAAGCCCAGCTCCGCCAGTTTTGCGCTGCCGTATCCGTCGCCGCAGCCCGCATCCAGTACCCGGCCTTTATCAGGCTGGATGTATCGGGTCAGCACAGGCAGTATCGTCTTCCGGCTGCCTGTCTCCCACATTTCCTCGCTGTTTGCCTGCCAGTGGGCCGACATTTTGTTCCAATGCGTCTCGCATGCTGCATGCCAGTTAAAACCCATTCTATTCTCCCCCTTGTCTCCTTTAGCAGAAAAGTAGCACAACTGGCTAAAAAAAGCGAGAAAAACATAATAAAGTATAGAAAAAGTCTGTTGAGAAAAATTTTCTTTATACCGGTTGGACAAATGGGGTAAAGTTAAGAAAGAAGAATATGAAACCAAGTGAGAGGCGAGAATCGTGCGGAATCCAGAAATCAAGGAATGGGGAATGCTGGCCAAGCAATGTGCGCTCGGTGCGGGCAAGCTGATTGAGGAAATGCTGGCCCATCCCCTGGAAGTGATGTATAAATCTTCTGCGTCTGACCTGGTCACCTCCGTCGACCGGGCTGTAGAACAATTGGTAATAGATAAGATTATGAAAGCATATCCTGACCACGGCATTTTGGGGGAAGAAGGATTAATTGCATGCAAACCGGACGAGTTTGATACGGTTTGGATGGTAGATCCGATTGACGGGACGACCAATTTCGTTCACCAGCAACAGAATTACTGTATATCGATTGCCGTCTATCACAAAGGCGTATGCGAAGTAGGAGTGGTTTACGATCCTACCCGGGAAGAGATGTTTTACGCGGAGCGCGGCGGCGGTGCCTTCCTTAACGATGAACCGCTTCAGGTAAAGCGCAACAAAGAAATGAAAGAAGCGCTTTTGTCCACAAGCCTGTTCTGGAACCGTCGGGCAATGAAAAGCGGTCTCTCGGAGAAAATGCAGCATCTGGCGCATCGTTCGCGCGGCATCCGGGTTTATGGGGTAGCGGCGCTTGAGCTTGCCTATGTAGCGGCGGGGCGGCTGGATGCTTATATCAGTTTGAACTTAAATCCGTGGGATTACGGTGCGGGCCGGCTGCTGGTCGAAGAAGCGGGGTGTATGATCAGTGCGCTGGACGGTACTGATCTTCCGTTTGCCGAGCGAAGCAGCATCCTGGCGGCCAATCCGAATCTGTATAATTTTCTGCTTGAATTTTTGATGGAACGTCCGTTATAATACCTAGGTACAATTGAATAAATCGTTGTTATGTGGCGAAACCAACGTTAAAAACACCACCGGAGTATTGTCTATTTTATCCCCTGGTGCAGGGGGTTTTTGTTTTTACTTGTAGATGGAGACAGAGCACGGGGCGCCGCTTTGGGCGCCCTTTTCCTTTTCCGGGGTTCGCCTGCAACCAGAGTATAGGAGGGAACATTATGTCCGGATTTGAAATTCCACGTAAAGTGCAGCGTATACACGAAGACATTCAGCCGGAGCAGCTTCGCTACCACAGCCGTCGCGTGGCGCTGACCAAGGAGTTTACGTTTGACTCCGCACACCACCTTCACCTATATGAAGGCAAGTGCAAGAGCTTGCATGGACACACCTATAAACTGGTGATTACCGTGAGCGGTTTTGTCGATGACATTGGCATCTGCGTGGACTTTGGAGAGATCAAGCAAATGTATGAAGATACCATCAAAGCGCAGCTTGACCATAAGTATTTGAACGAAGTACTGCCGCCGATGAACACAACGGCGGAGAATATGATTGTTTGGATATGGGAGCAACTGGACCAGGAGATTGTCCGCCGGGGCTTTCGAGAGCGTGGTACACGGCTTGAAGAGCTCGTCCTCTATGAAACCCCGACCAGCTATGCGACACTAAAGCGGGAATGGATGGAGAGCGATGAGTAGTATCACCGAGCTTTACAACAAAGAGTGGAAGCTTCCAATGGTAGAGCTGTTCGAGACGGTGGAAGGCGAAGGGAAAATGACCGGGTACCCGACTACGTTTGTGCGCGTGTTCAACTGCAATCTTCGCTGCACATGGTGCGATACGCCATACAGCTACGCGCCGGAGAAGCCGGAATTTACCGCTACCATTGATGAGATCAGTAGGCGGGTGGAGTCTTACGGCCACGGCGTCGTTTGCCTGACCGGTGGCGAGCCGTTAATGCATGGCGATAAATCGCTTGCGCTTGTGTATCATCTGGCGCACCTGTCCTCAGTATGGGACATCCATATCGAAACAAACGGAGCCGTGGATTTGTTTCCATTTGTCGCGCTACGCGAAAAAGACGAGGCCGCATCCGACAAAGTACGGTTTGTGATGGACTATAAGCTGCCTATCAGCGGGGAGACGGCGAGGATGCATCTGCCGAATTTCTCGCTTTTAGGGGCGCAGGATGAAGTCAAGTTTGTGGTTGGGGATGAAGCTGATTTTTTCCATGCATTGGATATATTGGAACGTTATCCGACTCGTGCCACTGCGCTGTTCAGCCCGGTATGGGAGACGATGCCACCTGCGGAACTTGTACAGCTTCTGCTTCGCTATCGGCCCCAGGAAGGCAGGGCCCGGCTGAATATACAGATCCATAAAGTCATTTGGGACCCGGAGACAAGAGGGGTTTAGATATATAGTTGAGGAGGGAAGGATGATGCCGAAAAAAGCGGTCGTCGTGTTGAGCGGCGGTTTGGATAGTACGACCTGTATGGGCATTGCCCAAGCGGCGGGATTTGAGACGTATCCGCTTACGTTTCATTACGGGCAGCGCCATAGTCGGGAAGTCGAGCAGGCGAAAAAGATTGCCGCTTTCTATAACGTGCCGAACCATCGGATTGTTGATTTGGATTTTCTTAAACAAATTGGAGGCAGCGCGTTGACAGATGAGAGAATTGATGTGCCGGTCGGAAAGAAGAATGGCGAAGAGAGCGAAGATATTCCACCCACGTATGTTCCGGCGCGTAATCTGATTTTTCTCTCGCTTGCTGCAGCCTATGCAGAAACAATAGGAGCGGAAGTAATCTACATCGGTGTCAGCGCCGTGGATTACAGCGGCTACCCTGATTGTCGTCCGGAGTTCATCCGCTCGATGAACGAGACGGTCGGACTGGCCACAAAAGCGGGCGTTACCGGTGCAGGCATTCGTATCGAGGCACCGCTCGCGCACTTATCGAAGAAGGAAACGATTGAATGGGGACTCAAGCTTGGTGTGCCGTATGAACTTAGTACGTCCTGCTATCAAGGGGGCAGCGAAGCGTGTGGCGAGTGTGACAGCTGCCGTCTGCGGCTGAAAGGGTTTGAAGAAGCCGGAGCCAAAGACCCTATTTTCTATAAGAAAGGATGAATGAATGATGAGTCAAACAGAGCACAATTACGACAAATACAATAAAATCCGTTTTGATATTCAGGACCGTTCCGCCATTATGGAAGATATCCTCGAAACCATTCCGTACGAATATGTAGGCAAGAAAACAGAAGTAACGATTCCGACGAGCGAATTTACTTCGGTATGCCCGTGGTCAGGGCTGCCGGACTTTGCTGACATTCGGATTATTTTTGTCCCGAACGAAAAATTAATCGAGATGAAATCTTTGAAATTTTACCTTACTTCTTACAGGAATGTTGGTATTTACCAGGAGCATGCGACCAACAAAATTCTGGAAGATCTCGTGCGGGTGGCCGATCCGCTTTACATGCGCGTAGAAGCGACGTGGAATGCCCGCGGTGGACTCGGAACGGAAGTTGTTGTAGAATACCGTAAGGAAGGATATGAAGGGTAGCGATCCATTCGATGGATGAAATGAAAACCATTCTTGATGTGAAAGCGTTGCTTCGCCGGTTCGGCATTGTCATCTATATGGGCGACAGGCTAGCCGATTATGAGATGTGGGAAGAGGAACTGCGTGAGTTGTACCAGGAGAAGATGATCGATATCGCGGAATTCCGTGCCGCAATGACGATCCTACAACAGGCGAAACGGAACTATCAAGACCAATAAAGAGAAAAAGAGCCTGCGCAACGGCTCTTTTTTCATTTTGACAAACAGGAGGAAAGTAGGCGAATTTTTGCAACTTTTTGCGGTTTTGCTCTGTATGAATATGTGTATTATTATGTAGTGTTGTTATCCTTCTGCACATTCTAGGGGGTTAAACGAAACATGGAAAAACGACAGGCGAGAAAACCAGCAAAGAAGAGAAAGTCGTTCTGGAAACGGGGTCCCTGGGGCATCGTTCTTCTGATGACTGCACTTTTCTTTCTGTTGAGCATCGGGGGATGTTCGGCGCTGTATGTGGCCGGAAACCAGATGATTGATGAGAAAAAGCTGGATCTGATGGAAACATCAACTGTATATGCAGCGGATGGCAACCCGATTGCCAAGCTGTCCGCAGCGGAAAACAGAGAGAAAGTAACATTTGATAAAATACCAAAGCACGTTGTAGACGCATTCATCGCTACCGAGGACAATCGCTTCTATGACCACAACGGCATTGACCCGATCGGGATTGGCCGTGCGATTATTAAAGACATTGTGAGCGGTAGCAAAGCCGAAGGGGCAAGTACGATTACCCAGCAGTTGGCGCGCAATGTTTTCTTGTCCCGTGACAAAACCTTCATGCGTAAAACGAAGGAAATTATGATTGCGCTGAATTTAGAACGCAGGTGTTCAAAGCCGCAAATTCTTGAGATGTACCTGAACGTTTTCTATGCGGGTGAAGGTGTGTTTGGTGTGCAAACGGCCTCCAAGTACTATTTTGGCAAAGATGTCTCGGAATTATCCATCGCGGAAGGAGCGACGTTGGCCGCTTTGCCGAAAGCGCCGAATACGTATTCGCCGCGCAAGAATCCGGAGAACGCGCTCAAACGACGCAACCTTGTATTGTCATTAATGCAGAAGAATGGGTACATTACGCAGGAACAGATGGAGAAGGCCAAGAAAGAAAAATTGAAAACGATTGAGAGGCCGAAGAAGGGTACGAACAAGGCCTACCAGGCATACGTTGACTATCTGGTCGAAGAGGCGGAAGATATGCTTGGCGTTACGGGTGACCAGTTGTACCAGGGTGGATACCAGATCCATACGTATCTGGACCGCAATGCCCAGAAAGCTATGTTCGAGGAATATGAAAGAGACCGCAACTTCCCGAAAGACGGACCGAGAGATAAAGTGCAATCCGCCATGGTTATTATGGAAACGAAAACTGGAGGCATTACTGCCATGGTAGGTGGACGTGGCTACGAGACAGGCAACTGGAACCGGGCCAAAGTGCCTCATCCTACGGGCTCGACCATTAAGCCGCTTGTAGATTACGCTCCGGCACTGGAGAAGGGCTGGACTCCGTACTCTATAGTAAAAGATGAAAAGAGATCATACGGCAATTGGACGCCAAGAAACTACGGAAATGAAGGCTATGCGGGAAGCATTACCATGAATAAGGCGCTGGTGGATTCCCGCAATGCGGCTGCTGTGTGGACGCTGAATGAAATTGGCCTATCTACAGGGGTTAGTTACCTGAAGAAGTTTGGCATCCCATTAGCGCCCGGGGATGAAAACAATCTGTCCATTGCACTAGGCGGTATGAAGAAGGGTGCTTCACCTATCCAAATGGCGCAGGCATACACGGCATTCGCCAATGAAGGCAAAATGAATAAAGCCCATGTCATTAAAAGCATAACCGCAAGTGACGGTACCGTTATTGTGGAAGAGAAGAAAGAGGAGACGGAGGTTGTCAGTGCGCAAACTGCTTATTATATGACTGAAATGCTGGAGAATGTTGTCAAGGAAGGAACGGGTAAAAATGCCCGCTTCGGTTATCCGCTTGCCGGTAAGACCGGTACACAGCAGTACGATAGCGATAATGTCTCCGGCGGAAACCGCACTGCCTGGTTTGTTGGCTATACGCCGGACTATGTCGGAGCGATTTATATGGGCTTCGACAAAACAGATGATGAGCATTATCTGCGTACAACCGGGGGCGGCGCACCGGCAGAGCTGTTCAGCCGCATTATGCGCAAAGCAATGGAAGGCAAGGAACGCAAGGACTTCAAACGTCCGGAAGGCGTTAAACCGGTAGAGCCACCTGTATCGCTTCCGTCCATCAACGATTTGACCGCGACCGTGGATGAGACCGGTCAGAACGTAAAGATTAACTGGGGCGGCAGCAGCGATAATCGAATTAAATATCGTCTGTACCGTTTCCTTGGTTCGCCGGCCGAAAAAGAGCTGATTGCCGAGACCGGATCATCTGGATATACGGATGCGTTCGATCCGAGCAAGATGTACACGTATGTGGTCGTGCCGTACAATGCGGAAACCGGCGAGGAAGGAAACATGTCCAATATGGCAACCATAACGATGCCGGAGCCGCAGCCGGATACAACCGATCCGAACAACCCGAATCAGCCGATGGATCCTACAAATCCGAGCCCGGTAGATCCGAATAATCCGAATCAGCCGGTGGATCCAAATAACCCGAACCCGGCAGATCCGAACAATCCGAATCAGCCGGTGGATCCAAATAATCCGAATCCGACCGATCCGAACCAGCAGAATCCGGATCAGATAAATCCTGCAGATCCGAACCAACCGGCTTCTTCGGGCAGAGGAGTGGCGCCGCCAGAACAAAATGATGAGCGGCCGGGAAGAGGTAACGGACGAGGACAATCGGGAGTCACAAATCCGTAACTGTAAAGAAAAGTCGGCAAACGTCTCAGGATTTGTTATAATGGAGAGCAAGGAGAAGATAAAGGAGGGGTTGTTATGACCACGAGTCGAGACATAGCCCGTTTTTTTGAAGAGCAAATTTCCAATGCAAAAACACATTTTGAACGTGCGCTGGATTGTAAACATACAGAGTTTGACGACCTGTATCCGTATATGAATGAGCACCCTCAGTTCTTCTGGTATAAACGATATGTGGCATGGCAAGAACTCCTGACGGTTGTCCGTCTCGCAAAAGATCTGGAAGTCGAGTGGAAACACTTGTTCACCGATAAACAAATCCATTACATTGAGTGTAAAGTGCTGGAAGCGCGCGTATTGGATTACTGGTATGAGGGCGACCCTAAAGAATTGCAAGAAGAAGAGGTTGGAGCTGACGACTGAGACATAGAAGAAAAAGGGAGCATAGCTCCCTTTTTTCTGTGAAAATCGAAGGAAATGAGGAATATAGACGGTTATGAGCCTCCCTGAAGCTTTTACAGCGAGAATGAAGCACCTGCTAGGTGAAGAAGAGTATACGGATTTCCTTGCTTCGTACACAGAAGCGCGCCGCCAGGGGCTGCGCGTAAACAGGCTAAAGCTTTCACCGCAGGCGTTTCTTAAACGTGTGGATTGGAAACTTGAATCGGTTCCATGGACGGAAGACGGATTTTATTATTCCGAGAGCCTGCGTCCTGCGAAACATCCGTATTATCATGCGGGCTTGTATTACATCCAGGAGCCGAGCGCCATGTCTCCGGCCGCCGTACTGGACGCGTGTCCAGGAGAGAGAGTGTTGGATTTGTGTGCAGCGCCGGGGGGCAAAACAACGCAGTTGGCTGCAGCCATGCAGGGGCAGGGCATTCTGGTGACGAATGACAGCAACCCGAACCGGGTCAAAGCCCTTGTGAAGAATGTAGAGTTATACGGGATTCGCAATGCGGTCGTTACCAATGAAACACCCGACCGGCTCGCCAAGGTGTTTCCCGGATACTTCGATAAAATCCTTGTGGACGCGCCCTGTTCCGGGGAAGGCATGTTTCGAAAAGAGCCGGATATGGTGAAAAGCTGGAGTGAAGCTGTGATCGAGACATGCTGCGGGATGCAGCGAACGATTCTTCAGGACGCGGCCCGTATGCTGCGCCCGGGCGGACGATTGCTGTACTCCACATGTACATTTGCGCCCGAAGAAAACGAGCGCATGATTGCAGAATTTCTGATGGAACAGCCGGACTTTTCCATCGTGCCCATACCGATGCATGAAGGTTGGGAGCAGGGACGACCGGAATGGACACAGAATGCGGAGGCCAATAGGCTGGTTAGTGGAACGGCACGTCTCTGGCCGCACCGTATCAGCGGCGAAGGGCATTATGTCGCACTGCTCCAAAAAGCAGGGGACAAAGAGAGTTCGGAACGGGACTCTATGATACTTGCGAAACCTGTAGGAACAAAACAGACGCAGGAGAAGGAATTGGCCGATTTCTATACTTTTGTGAAAGAAACGCTTCCGGAATGGAAAGGACTGGAAGACAACGGCTTTATTTTAACGATGCATGAAGATCGTGTATTTCTCTCGCCGCAGGATCTCCCCGGACTCCAGTCTTTGCGCCTGGCCCGTCAAGGATGGTTGCTGGGGACAATAAAAAAGAAACGATTTGAACCGTCCCAGGCGTTCGCGATGGGACTTAAAGCCGAGAATGCAGCGCAGAAAGTCAATTTCGCGCCGGATGAGTCGGATACAATCCGATACCTAAAAGGAGAAACGCTCATGCGCCAGGCGGAAAAAGGATGGAACCTTGTCTGTGTAGACGGCTTTCCGCTTGGGTGGGCCAAAGGTGCTGGCGGTATGCTGAAAAATATGTATCCGGCAGGATGGCGCTGGATGGACGGTGCATAGGGGCAGCATAGAGATATAAAGGATGTGGACGAGGATGAGGCTGGACAAGCTATTGGCTAACATGGGATACGGATCGCGTAAAGAGATTAAAAAACTGTGCAAAAACGGAGCGGTGAAAGTGGACGGCAAGCCGGTTAAAGACAGCAGTGTGCATGTTGATCCGGACGCGCAGGAAGTAGAAATCTTCGGGGAAGTGGTCCATTACCGCGAGTTCGTTTATTTAATGATGAATAAGCCGCAGGGTGTGATTTCAGCTACGGAAGATGCGGTAGAAGAGACGGTTGTTGATTTGCTGGCTCCTGAATTTTTCGCGTTTGATGTGTTTCCGGTCGGAAGGCTGGATAAAGATACGGAAGGTCTGCTCCTCCTTACGAACGACGGCAAACTGGCGCATGAGCTGTTATCGCCGAAGAAGCATGTTCCCAAGCGTTACTTTGCACAGGTCGAGGGACGGGTGACAGAAGAAGACCGGGAGGCATTCCGCAAAGGCGTCACGCTGGACGACGGGTACAAAACGCTGCCGGCCGAGCTTACGATTCTTACCCAGGGAAGCGTCTCGGAGATAGAGCTTATCATCTATGAAGGCAAGTATCATCAGGTAAAGCGCATGTTTGAAGCGGTAGGGAAAAAGGTGACCTATTTAAAGCGTCTTGCTATGGGCGGTTTGGAGTTGGACGACGATCTGGAGCCGGGCGAATATCGTGAACTGGCGGAAGAAGAGTTGGAGTTACTTCGTTCTGCGGAACAAAGTGTGGAGAAGTAAAAGAAAAAAGGTGCCCGGATGGCTTAGAGGCTATCCGGGCGTTTATTTGCGATGCCGTACATGAGGATATCGACGGCGTCGCGCAAATCTTTGTCTTTATCTTCGTTTGCATATTCATCGGGAAACGCCTTGCTGAAAAATACATATCCCAGCATCGTAGAGAAGATGGCGCGGGTGATCGCTTTCACCGGAAGCGGGCGGAATTCACTTTGCTCAATCCGATTCTTTACGGACGCTTCAGCCAGGCCTCTGGCATCCTTGACCAGATTCTCCAGCAGGGCGTTCATAATATCCGGGTGAAACAGCGCTTCCTGCAGAACGATGCGCATGCGGGGCCAATTCTCTTCCAGCAATGCAAGACGGTTGCGGTACAGTTTGAGGATAACCTCTTCGGCGGGCAAATCCTCGTTGATAATTTGTTTAACGTCTTTTAAAATCAGGGGCGAGGCGAACTTGATAAACATAGGGCCGATCAGGGCGTACAGCAAATCCTTTTTCGTTTTGAAATGCTTGAAGATTGTGCCTTCGGCCACGCCGGCCCGCCGGGCGATCTCGCTTGTGGAACTGGCGTGGAACCCCTTCTCGGCAAACAGCGCAATGGCCGCCTCCATAATGCGGCGCTGTTTCTCCGTCATCTCATCCTCGGTTTTGAGCGAGTTCAGCATTTCCTGAATCGCTTCATCAAACAGCGGCTTATGTTCGTGAGCCACACTATCACCTTTTCTATTCCAGTTTTTTGCGGAAGCGCGTCACAGCCAACAGGCAGAGCAGGAAGGAAAAAGCACCAAGCGCCATGGTTTCCTGCCATAGTTCGCGCGCCCCGATCGCTTTCAAGAAGATTCCGCGCAAAATCTCCAAAAAGTAGGTGAGCGGAATAACGCCGCCAATCCATTGCAGCACAGACGGCATTGTTTCCCGCGGAAAAATAAATCCGGACAGCAGGACGCTTGGCAGGATTGTCGCAAAAGCGAGTTGCATCGCCTGCAACTGGGTTTTGGATATGGTAGAGATAAGAATGCCGATCGCAAGCGTTGTGACAAGAAACAGAAAGCTGAGCATAAATAACAGCGTGTAGCTGCCTTTGACCGGTACGCCGAACCAGACGACGCCGGTGGCGAGTACAATCGTAAACGATAGCGCCCCGATGCCGACATAAGGCACCAGCTTACCGAGAATTAACTCGACAGGACGGATTGGGGTCACAATAAGCTGCTCCATCGTCCCCCGTTCTTTCTCCCGCACGAGCGCGAACGCCGTCAGAATAACCGTGACGTTTTGCATAATCAATCCGATAAGCGCCGGGATGTTGAACAGGAGGCTTTTCATGTTCGGATTGTACAGAACACGGGTCTCGGCTGCAAGCGGCAGCGTAAGTTCTGTTATACCCTGTGCAGAGAGAAAATCCTGCTGGAGGGAGAACGATTTATTCTGGACGATAAGCTGCGCGTTCGCAAGCGCTGTGCGCGCCGCATTCGGATCGGTTCCGTCGACGATAATTTGAACCGATGTTTCTTCCCCCTTATCCAGCTTATAGCTGTACTCGGACGGGATGACAATCCCGACCTTAATTTTTCCTTCGTCCATTAACTGCTGCATTTGCCTGTACCCTTCTACATTATACACGTGATCGAAGTACAGCGTATTGGTAAAGTGTGTGATGAGCTGCCGGCTGTCTTTCGTCTTTGCCTGATCCCATACGGCGGTAGGAAGGTGGTCTACATCCGTATTAACGGCATAGCCGAACATGAGAAGCATCATAATCGGCATCATAATGGCAATCGCCATGCTGGCTCTGTCTTTACGGATTTGCCGGGTTTCTTTGACGATGATGGCACGCAGACGCGACCAACTGAACCGTTTGATAATGCGTTCAGGCATGAGGCAGTTCACCTCCGCGCAGCAAATTATTCTCCTGCGATTCAACGAGACCGATGAAAACGTCGTCAAGCGTGGCCGCTTTGGCCTGTTCTTTCAATTCAAGCGGCGTTCCTGAGATGAGCAGTTTACCGAAGAAAATAAAATAGATAAAATCGCACGTCTCCGCTTCATCCATATAATGAGTACTGACAAGAACGGTGATGCCCCTTTTGGCAAGCTCCCGGATGACCTCCCAGAAGATACGGCGTGAGACCGGATCAACCCCTGCGGTCGGTTCGTCAAGAATAAGAATTTCCGGATCATGCAGGAGTGCGCAGGAGAGGGCCAGCCGCTGTTTCCAGCCGCCGGACAGGGAGCCGGCAATTTGTTTTTCGCGCCCGGTCAATCCGGCCATATCAATCAATTCCGCTTTTTTCTTTCTCGCCGACTCTCCTTTCAATCCGTAGATGCCCGCATAGAAATCCAGGTTGTCGCTTACGCTAAGCTCTTCATACAGACTGAACTTCTGTGACATGTAGCCGATATGGTGCTTAATGCGCTCGGAATCGGTGAGAATATTGTAGCCGAGCACCTGACCTGTTCCTGATGTAGGAGTCAAAATGCCGCTCAGCATGCGAATAACAGTGGATTTGCCGGAGCCGTTCGGTCCGAGAAAGCCTACGATGCTTCCCTTCGGAATCGTCATGGAGACGTTATCGACTGCCAGTAATGCACCAAATTTCTTCGTCAGATTTTCGCATGAAATCGCCGCAGTCATGGACGCGCACCTTCTTTCGTTTGTGCGAAGGTGATGTCGGCCGGCATACCAGGTTTTAGTTCATTTAGCCCGTCTGTTAGCTTAATTGTGACGGCAAATACCATTTTGGTTCGCTCGTCGGGTGTCTGTACGTTTTTAGGCGTAAACTCGGCCTGGCTGGCGATGCGGGTCACGGTGCCGGAGAAAGAACGGTTTGGATAGGCATCGACGCGGACGAATGCTTTTTGCCCAGTTTTCACTTGGTTGAGCGATGCTTCAGGCACATAGACGACAACTTCGAGCTCTCCTTTTTTTAGAAGTGTGTAAAGTGTGGCACCCGGTTTGATCACTTCACCTGCTTCTACGTGCTTGCGCAGGATGGTTCCGGTTTCCGGAGCACGGACAATGGTTTTGCCCAGAAGAAGTTTGGCCTGAGCGAGTTTGCTGTCCGCCGCTTCCTTCTGCGCGAGAAGACCGCGCAGCGTGTAGTTGGTATCGCCGGCCCGCAATAAATCGAGATTGGCCTGTGCCGCCCTTACGCCTGCCTCAGCCGAGGCCTGCGCTGCCTTCCCGGCTATTTCCTCCTGGCGTGTCTGATTCATTTGTGCATCGATCGTACTCATTTGCTTTTCGATATCGTAAACAATCGTCTGTGCCTGATTTACCGTCTCGCGCAGCGTTTCGATTTCCTGCTCGGAAATGGCACCCGCTTGCCCGAGTGTTTCCGCTTTTTTCAGGCGGCTTTGCTGATAGGCGAGCGTATTTCGTGCGCCTTCGAGCTTGTTCATAAGCTGTGCCTTGTTGGCTGCAAGAACAGACATTTGCGCTTCAACCGTGCGGGTTTTGGAGGAGGCCTGCTCACTCAATGCCTGTGCCTGCTCCACCTTGGCCACGGCTTCCCTGATTTTCTCCGTTCGGCTGCCTGCCCCGGCTTCATCCAGCTTGGCTTTCGCAGCATCCGCCATTGCTTTCGCTTCGTCGATGCGCAGCCTGTATTCTTCGGATGCGAGCTCGGCTGTTTTCTGGTTTTTTTCTACCCTGCTTCCTTCTTCGAGAGTCATGCTCTTTACGATGCCGCCTAATTCGCTCTGTACGGCAATCTCTTTTCCTTCAATTGTTCCTGAGTAGACGGCTGGCTGGCTCTGCTGTCCGCATCCCATGCAGATAAGCAGAAAGCCCAGCACCGAGCAGATTGGGATATTTCTCATTATTTCCTCCCCCTTTGTCTCTATGCAATTAAGTGAGTGATTACTCACTTCATAATCTACAATAAAAGGAAAGGGATGTAAATAGAAAGAGTAGGGAATGAACATAATGAAAAAAAAAGGCGGTGGGTGCGTAGTGGGTAAAAAAATTGTTCTTATTCTGATTGATTCACTTATGCCACATATTCTGCGTGAAGCACAGGAGAGAGAGCTTGTGCCGGCGCTCTCACTTATGATGAGTCGCGGTGCTTACTGGAACAACTGTGCAACTATTTTTCCGACGATGTCAGCAAGTGTGGATGCTTCATTGATCACCGGCGTATATCCGGAAGAGCACCGAATTCCTGGACTTGTCTGGTATTCGCGAAAAGAAAGACGGATCGTAAATTATATTAACGGCAGTAAATCGGTCTGGCGGATAGGAGTAAAAAAGTGCACGCAGGACGTATTGATTGAAATGAACGAAAAGCATATGAGCAGAGATGTTTCTACACTGTTTGAAGAAGTAACCCGGCGCGGAAAAACATCAGCGTCTTTCAATTTTGCGGCGCACCGTGGTCCGCATTATTATCGGGTACAAAAGCCGGGGTTGTCCAAATTGTTTCTTGCGGGCCTTTTGTCTGCACAGGTTAGCGGTCCTGAGATTTGTACGGTAGGAAAGTTTATCGACTCTACTTTCTTACGTTCTTTGCGCTGGAATTTTAGCCATACTATTTTTCATAAGTACGGGCTAAACGACCGGTTTGCTGTTGATGCGGTATGCAAGCTTATTAGAGAAGGCAAGCTTCCACATGTTACGTTTGTCTATATGCCGGATATGGATTATGCTTATCACCGGAACCCCGAACGCGGTCCGCAGATTCTTGCCCGTGCGGATCGGTATATTCAACGCTTGCTAGATAGCTTCGGCAATGCAGATGAAGCATTTAAGCAGTGCAAATTCATTGTAGTGGGGGATCACGGACAGACGAAGATTGGCATTGAGAAGGAAGCGACTATCAATGTGGAGCAGCATCTCCTTGGGATGAAAATAGCCCGTGCGGAGAACATACAGCCTGAGATAGACGATATTGTTATTTGTAATAATGAACGAATGTGCTATTTTTATCCGTTGAAGGAAGGGGTTCAGCAGGAAACGGTGAAGCGCCTGCTTATGGATTTGCGAATCGATATTCTGGCATGGAAGGAGGGGAGGGGAGTGTGGATCGGGCATGGTGGGCAGACGCTTTTTTTTGCACCGGGACAGGATATACACGACCAGTATGGAAGACAATGGAAAGCTAAAGGGGATTTCTCTATAATCGATGCCGTACTGGGAGAAAATCCCGAAGATGGTACTCCCGTAATATCTTTTGGCAGGTATCCGGATCTTTTCTCCCGCTTATACGGTGCGCTGTATGCGCAGGAAGGGGAGGTGATTGTAGCGACGGCACAGCCGGGGTGTGAATTTTTTACGCCGAGCGATCCGGTTCATCGCGGCGGTGCGAGTCACGGATCACTGCATGAGATGGATTCTATCGTTTCACTTATTATCACAGATGAATCGCCGGACCGGTTTTCCAAACCGCGTATTGTCGATATAAAATCCTATATCCTGCGAGACCTTTGCTGAACCTGAAGCCAATCCTCTCAGCACCTTCTCTGTTGTGTTTGCTGAGCCGCTCCATTTATCTGATATCAAGAAATAAACGGAGTGCTCAAAAGAGATGTTTCTTGGGAGGAGTAAGTGCGCCTGTCTTTTTTATTGCATGAAAGTTCCTCTCCGTCTTAAGACGGAGAGGAAAACCAATCTAAAGCCAGTTTTTCGGACGAAGAAAGCTGGCTAAGATGAAGAAAGAAAAAGAATGTCGATATATAGTAAGATTGATCTATATAGCAAGGGAGGTGGAGAAGTGGCGAGAGGATCGCGTTTGTTTTCGTACTTGTTTGGAATTGCGATTATTTTTGCCGGCATCGGCATTTTATTTGATATGCTGGGACTGAAAGATTTTAACCCGGCGGGTCTCTTTCCGTTTCTTTTTCTATATTTTGGTCTAAAATCATTGCAGCGGGGTAAGCGGGTAGGTGGCGGTATTTTTCTGTTTATCGGAGGAACCGGGTTCCTCTCCTACTGGCTGGGCATCGATCCGGGACGAGTGATTGGATTGACGCTTTCTCTGCTGTTTATTTATTTCGGCTACCGTTTAATTAAGGGAAAAAACAAAGAAATCGAGATTGCAACGCCGTCTAAACCGGCACAAAATAGTGAAAAATCTGAGCCTGTGACTGAGCGGGAGGGCCTATCGAAAAGGGCGAATGAATACGAGGAACCGTTCATGAGCAGATATTCGCTCCATTCACCCCAGCATAAGCACTCCCTCATCGGTAATTTGTTTTTGACGGGGAGCCGTTGGGAATTGCAGGACATGAATGTATGGCATGGCATCGGTGATGTAAAAATTGATCTGTCACGTGCATACATTCCCGATGGCGAAACCGTCATTATCATTAATGGATGGATTGGAGATGTGGACATTTACGTGCCGTACGATCTCGATATTTCGTTGACGGCAAGCATTAATTTCGGTGATATTGATGTGTTCGGAAATAAGCAGGGAGGAATTAATCGCAGCATGACCCTTGCAACTTCGGGCTACCCTGATTCGAGCAAGCGGGTGCGGCTCGTAGTGAGCCTGCTCATCGGTGATATCGATGTCATTCAGTTGTAGGGGAGGAGTAAAGTGTCAGAGCGTAGGCTGACCAACATCCAGTGGCAATTTATGCGGCAATCTCTGTGGGGCAGCGTGGGTGCCGTCACCGCAGGGAGTGTTATTTTTTGCTTTATTTGGTATGAGATGACGAGCGTGCCGACGTTGAAGCAGTGGGTGCTTGACAAGCTTGGCTGGAACTTTCCTATGTTTCCGGGCATTTTGTTCGCTTTCGTTATGCTTCTGTTTTTGTGCCTGGTGGCGGCACTCGTCGGAACGAGCGCTGGATATATCTATGGAAACCTAATGAAAAAACGAGTGGAAATTCTTCTGCAATCGGCAATGTTGATTGAGAGAGGCAATCTATCTACACGGGTACCGTATCTCGGAGAAGATGAGGTTGGCCTGCTTGGTGAGAGGTTAAACGAGATGACAATTCGCTTCCAGCAGCAGGTGCTTTCTCTGCAACGCCTCTCCGCCCATAACGCAGAGCTGACGGAACAGGTCAAGCAGTCAGCAGTAAACGAGGAGCGGCAGCGCCTGGCACGAGAGTTACATGACGCGGTGAGCCAGCAGTTGTTTGCTATCTCGATGACGATGGCAGCGGTCAGACGGACATTAAGCCAGAATCCGGAGAAGGCGAGTCGGCAGGTAGAACTGGTGGAAGAGATGGCGGCAGCCGCCCAGTCCGAGATGCGCGCCCTGCTTCTGCATCTGAGGCCGACGCAGTTGGAAGGGAAGTCTCTGCGTGAAGGAATTGAGGGGCTGCTTATCGAATTGCAAACAAAGCATTCTCTCGAATTATCCTGGCAGATTGATGACATTCCCTCTTTGTCGAAGGGAATGGAGGACCATCTGTTCCGCATTTTACAGGAAGCGTTATCCAACGCGCTGCGTCATGCCAGGGCAACCAAACTGGAAGTAAAACTGGTGAAGATGCAGAATCAGATGCGACTTAGGATAACGGATGACGGCATCGGATTTGCGGAAGGAGAAGAGAAGAAGTCCTCGTCCTATGGAATGAAACTGATGGAGGAGCGCGTGGCGGAAATCGGCGGTGTGCTGGTCGTATCTTCGGCTCCGGGCCATGGTACGATGATCGAAGTGACCGTTCCGTTTGTCGGATAGGGATGAAAGACGGAGGAGATAGCATGAGTGAAGCGATTAAAGTGTTATTGATTGATGACCATGAGATGGTACGGATGGGCTTGGTTGCTTTTTTGTCGACAGAAGACGGGATCGAAGTCGTCGGTGAAGCATGCAGCGGAGCAGAAGGACTAAAAATCGCCGAGCAGACGAAACCGGATGTCATCTTGATGGATTTGGTGATGGAAGGCATGGATGGAATTGAGACGACCCGGCGGATGAAGCTCATTCACCCGGAGGGTAAGGTAATTGTGTTAACGAGCTTTATCGATGACGAGAAAGTGTATCCGGTAATTGAAGCGGGAGCATTCAGCTACATTCTGAAAACGGCCCGCGCTCAGGAGATTGCTCAGGCCATTCGTCAGGCGTACTGCGGGCAACCGGTGTTAGAAGCACAGGTGGCCGGAAAAATTATGTCACGCTTTCGTCAGCGGACGACGGAAGAAGCACCTCCTCATGAACAGTGTACCAATCGTGAACTTGAGGTACTGTGCTTGCTGGGCCAGGGGAAATCGAATCAAGAAATTGCAGATGAGCTTTATATAGGCATTAAAACCGTCAAAACGCATGTCAGCAACATTCTGAGCAAGCTCGGCGTAGAAGATCGTACGCAGGCGGCGATTTATGCGCACCGACATGGAATCAGTAAATAATCCGCACGCTTCTTCTGTGCCTGGACTGAGAAGTTAAAGGCGCACAGAAAGAAGTGCGCGTATCATTGAATAGAGAAGATATTCGTGCATTTTCTTCAACTGGAAAGAAGTGCCCTGATTGTTTTAGTGCTTCCAATAATAGACTTGGTGTGGGTTTTCTTCGTCTTTGCGCGCTTTCAGATGGAAGAGGGGAGCGTTGGGCTGATGGAAGCCGGGGGCCGCGCCTTCGGTAATGGTCACTTTTGTTCCCAGAGCAGCCATGCTAAACAGTTCTTCCACCTGAACGTTATGCAGGCGTACGCAGCCTTTGGACATGGATTTGCCGATGGACTTGGGGTTATTCGTTCCATGAATGGCGTAATCCGTATCGCTTAGTACAAGACCACGGGTGCCGTATACTTTGCTCTGGGATAGCGGTTCACTGACTTTTAAGCGAATAAAATAGACGCCCACGGGTGTGCGATGCTCTGCCCCCAAACCGATGTAATAAGAGCGTACCGTATACGGGCCGCTATATACAATCATGCGAAACGAAGATTGGTAGACGACGACCTCAAGCGGCTCCAATGCTATACTCGGCTCAGGCATCCCGCCTATGCGCAGCACGTCATCCATTGTCTGCCACACCTGCCCCGGCTGAAGAAGCTCAGGCTGGTAGATAATCCCCGTATTCTCCAAAGCAGGAACAGTTCCGCTGTGTACTGGTTGGCTGAATGGAATTTGTGACAGATAGTTTTTTGGAAATGGGCCTGTTAATTCTGACAGCGTCTCCGGTAATTTCCTGTTATATAAATAGTAATTGTATAACGCGCTCCGCATGACGAGCAGTTTCTCAAGACTGCTGCGCTGGAGCGCGATTTTTTTCTTTATACGTCTTACTTCGGGGTTATTATCGCAGAGACAGTTCGGATCAAAAAACGTCATCTCTTCCCCGCTATTGTAGGCAATATATGAAAGCGAATTTGGTTGATAGAAAGGAAGCGGCGTATAAACAGGAATAAAACGAACCTGTGGAACACCCACAATGATTGGCACCTTGCCCGGAGGATAGTTTCTTTTATTGATGTAGCGGTGCAATTGCTCACGCAGTTGCCCAGGTGTCTGGCCTGTCGGTACACCCACCACTTCATAAAAAGGTTCTGGTACCTGCCCGGGCGGTGCTTCTACACGCTGCTGCGGAAAAAATTGAAAGTAAAAGAAAACGAGGAATATACTGATGATTTTGATGATTGTTTTCATTCTTCTATCCCCTTTATAGGAACAAAACCACCATGGCGTCTCAGCCGTAACCCCGACATGAAAATGATGGGAAAGAGGCTGACTTTTGTGGTACGAAGGAAAAGAGAAGAAAGAATGAGGAGAGGATTTT
>NZ_BJXX01000105.1 GCF_007991215.1 Aneurinibacillus danicus | reverse complement strand
GATTTTCACAGAAAAAAGATACATAGCGCCGAAAAAGCGGCAAACTATGTATCTACAGTATCGGCACAAAATTAAATTTTCATAATACCACCGGTGCTGGCTGACGTTACCAATTTTGAGTATCGAGCCAGATAGCCGGTTTTTACTTTCGGTTCGAAGCCTTTCCAGCTGGCTTTGCGTTTTTCCCATTCCTCTTCAGGAACATTCACATCTATGCGGCGCTCGGTAATGTCGATGACGATATGATCGCCGTCCTGTACGAATGCGAGCGGTCCGCCTTCCGCCGCTTCCGGAGAAGCATGTCCGATAGAGAGACCGCGGGAGGCACCGGAGAAGCGGCCATCCGTCACAAGTGCTACTTTGGTGCCGAGACCCATACCGACAATCTGCGAAGTCGGAGCCAGCATTTCCGGCATACCAGGACCTCCTTTTGGACCTTCGTAGCGGATAATAACGACATGACCTTCTTTGATTTTGCCGTTTGCAATTCCTTCCAATGCTTCTTCCTGTGAATCAAATACAATCGCAGGTCCTTCATGACGTGTAATGCCGCCCTGAATGCCACCTGTTTTGATAATAGCACCGTCTGGAGCGAGGTTGCCGAACAATACGGCAAGTCCGCCGGTTTCGGAGTATGGTTTGTTAATCGGGTAAATGACGTTATAGTCCTTTACATCGTGACCGGCAATATTTTCGCCGAGTGTTTTTCCTGTTACGGTCATTACGTCAAGATGCAGGGCTCCTTCTTTCTTGGACAGCTCGTTCAGTACCGCAGAAACACCGCCTGCCGCATGCAAGTCTTCGATGTGCCAGTCGGATGCCGGCGCCAGTTTCGCAAGATGCGGTACGCGTGCCGCTACTTCATTAATGCGCTCTAACGGATAGTCTACTTCCGCTTCGTTGGCGAGCGCCAGCGTATGAAGCACCGTATTAGTGGATCCGCCGAGCGCCATGTCGAGCGCAAAGGCATTATCGATTGCTTTTTCTGTTATGATATCGCGCGGCTTCAGGTCGATTTTGATAAGTTCCATCAGCTGTTTCGCGGCGCGTTTCGCCAATTCTTTGCGTTCCGGATCGGTAGCGAGGATCGTGCCGTTGCCCGGAAGCGCAAGACCAAGCGCCTCTGCAAGACAGTTCATAGAATTGGCGGTAAACATGCCGGAACAGGAGCCGCACGTCGGGCAACCGTATTGCTCAAGCTCTCGAAGCTGGTTGTCATCAATTTTACCGGCCTGATATGCGCCTACGCCTTCAAATACGGAAGACAGGGAGATTTTGCGTCCGTCGCTTGTTCTGCCGGCAGCCATAGGACCACCGCTGATGAAGATAGTAGGAATATTCAGTCTCATTGCTGCTATCATCATTCCCGGCGTAATTTTATCACAGTTCGGAATGCATACCATTCCGTCGAACCAATGCGCCGCGACGACCGTCTCCACTGAATCTGCAATGATTTCGCGGCTCGGCAGGGAGTAGCGCATACCGATGTGCCCCATTGCAATCCCGTCGTCTACGCCGATGGTATTAAACTCGAACGGAACGCCCCCGGCTTCGCGAATCGCTTCTTTTACAAGTTTCCCAAATTCCTGCAAGTGGACATGACCCGGTACAATATCGATATACGAGTTGCATACCGCAATAAACGGTTTGTCGAAGTCCTCATCTTTTACGCCTGCAGCCCGGAGCAAGCTTCGGTGCGGCGCCCGGTCAAATCCCTTTTTGATCATATTGCTGCGTAACTCTGCCACAATAAACCCCTCCACTCATCTATGTTCCTTAATTTAAAATTTTTTTCATTGTATCACTATTTTAGCAGATTGTATATTTGTCAAAATTATTGCTTGCGCAAATATAAGTTGATCCATAACGTTTTTTTTTCAATTCGTTTATAGTAAAAATGGGTAAGAATAAAGTTGGGCGCCTTGAGACGGCAAAGGTATAATGAGATTCGGTATATTTTTACAATTATGAAAAGCCGAATCACGAAAAATTGAATAAAGGCAGGGATAACATGGAAAACAAAGAAAACGCCGCACAGAAACAGAGTGCGAGCGGATTTACGCCGTACATTTCGCCACATGAGCACCGACCGGAAATGACCTGGACGGCGATTATTCTCGGCGGAGTTCTCGCTATTCTTTTCGGTGCGGCAAACGCATATCTGGGATTGATTGTCGGGATGACCGTCAGTGCCTCTATTCCGGCGGCGGTCATTTCAATGGCAATCTTGCGCGGTATTTTGCGCCGCAACTCCATCCTGGAGAACAATACGGTACAGACGATTACGTCGGTGGGGGAATCGCTCGCTGCAGGTGTGATTTTCACCGTTCCGGCGTTGTTCATCTGGAAGCTGCAGCCCAGCATGACGACGATCGCTTTTATTGCGCTGGCGGGTGGGATTCTCGGTATTATTATGATGATTCCCCTACGCAAAGCTTTGATCGTCAAAGAGCATGGCGTGCTTCCGTATCCGGAAGGCACGGCCTGCGCCGAAGTGCTGATCGCCGGAGAGAAAGGCGGCGGCCTGGCTAAGCTCGTTTTCAGCGGACTCGGAATCGGTGCGCTGTTTAAATTCATCGCTGACGGCATTAAAGCATTTCCATCCGAAATCGAAACGGGAATCCGCGGATTCAAAAACGCCGCGGTCGGTATGGATACTCTCCCGTCGCTGCTTGGGGTCGGTTTTATCATCGGACCGCGCATCGCCGGGTATATGCTGGCCGGTGCCGTGCTTGGTTGGCTAGGATTAATTCCGCTGATTAGCTATTTCGGCTCGTTCGCGGCAAATCCAATCTTTCCGGCAACCGATCCGATTAGCAAGCTGGGATTCTGGGACATCTGGAGCAACTATCTGCGTTATATCGGTGCAGGTGCGGTTGCATTCGGAGGAATCGTCAGCCTCTTTAAAGCGCTGCCTACCATCGCGTCTTCGTTTACGATTGCGATGAGAGGTCTTGGTAGTACGCGCGGCGGCACCGGGTCCGGTGTGCTTCGTACAGAAGAAGACATGCCAATGCCGTACATCATCGGACTTGTCGTCATCCTTATTGCCGTTCTGGCGTTCTACCCAAGCATTAATATTGGCATTCCGGGCGCCCTTCTCGTAATGCTGTTCGGTTTCTTCTTCGTCACCGTCTCGTCCCGTATTGTCGGAATCGTCGGAAGCTCTTCCAATCCGGTATCCGGCATGACGATTGCGGCGCTGATTTTGATTACCCTTATCTTGAAGTTAATCGGTTTTAGCGGAGAGAGCGGCATGGTAGCCGCGATTACGATCGGGGCGGTTATTTGTATCTCTGCAGCAATGGCAGGGGATACATCTCAAGATTTGAAAACGGCATTTCTTGTAGGTGCTACGCCGAAGTACCAGCAGTATGCGTTAATGTATGGCGTATTCATTACAAGCTTAACAATCGGGTTGGTGCTGATGCTGCTTGATCAGGCGTACGGATTCGGGTCCAAAAACCTGCCGGCACCGCAGGCTACGCTGATGATGATGGTAGTAGAAGGCATTATGAACGGCAACTTGCCGTGGACGCTTGTCTTTATCGGTATGGCAGCCGCTGCACTGGTAGAGTTGATGGGAATCGGCTCGCTGCCGTTTGCCGTCGGCCTTTATTTGCCGATTCACCTAAGCACTCCGATTATGCTCGGTGGCGTGCTCCGCGGCATTATTGAACGCCGGGAGAAAAACGAGGATATGCTTAAGCAGAAACTCGAGCGCGGCATTCTGTTGTCTTCCGGTTTTATTGCCGGGGAAGCGCTGATGGGAATTCTTATTGCCATTGCCGTCTCCACCGGAATGAGCTTGCCGGAAGAGCCGATTCTAGGCCCGCTCGTCTCGCTTGTAGCCTTCCTGCTTGTCGCAGCCATTCTGTTTGTAACGGCAAATTCGCGAGGCAAGGAAATTTCATAAGATTAAAGGCAGAAAAACACCCCGCATTTCGTACAGGATGCGGGGTGTCTGCATAAAACTTATTGTACTACGGTCAGATTGCTATAGCGGGCAAAGTAGTCCAAAAAAAGTTCGCTTAGCGGAACGATAAAATCGGTTTCGCCTTTTTCATGAATGCCGGAACGGTTGTGGATACGTACGTGTCCTGTACGAATTTTATAATAGGAAGAGGCGAAGCGAGTACTTACTTTTTCATGCTCATTGCCGGGCGTCGGCAATAAAATGTGCCGATCCTTCAACGTATGAGGCACCATGCTGATGATATTCTCGAACAGAATTTGGTATGTGTAGTGCGGGCGCTGCAGAATGATTTCCTTTGTTGTTACTTTGCAGCTTAAGTTTCCGTTTGTATGTGAAAGCAGCAGTGTTCCTTCCATATCTTTGATTTTGATAAAATCTTGATTCATATTTACACCTCGCCCTTTTTCTGTAAAAATCATGAGGAAAGAAGGAGAGAAAGAGGAAAGGAGAGCCAGGGTAGAAAAAGGCGTTCGCTTTTTTCCCCATTGAAATCATCCTCTCGTTCTTTTCTCTCTTTTCCTTCGTACCCCAAAAG
>NZ_BJXX01000104.1 GCF_007991215.1 Aneurinibacillus danicus | reverse complement strand
GAAAGAAGGAGAGAAAGAGGAAATGAGAGCCAGGGTAGAAAAAGGCGTTCGCCTTTTTCTACATGAAAATCTTCTCCTCATTCTTTTCTCTCTTTTCCTTCATATCACGGACCTTACATGCTCACCCACTCATTTTCATGGCAAAGCTTATGGCTGAAAAGCCATAAAGTTTTTAAAGTGACGGTTTCCCTTATCATAGTGACAATTTTGTATTATGTAAAGCAAGCAAGTGTAAATCACAAAGTTGCGCCTCAATAAGCTGACGAGTAAAACTGACAAAGCTTACGAGCGGTATCTTTGTAGCCATGAGAGGCTGCAATTTCTTGTATTTCCTCTTCAGAAACGAGGTGTTTCAGCACGCGAAGAAGTGTGATAGACTTTTTCATAGGAGGTCGCCTCTTTTCGTAAAAGTTTGTATGTGGTGTACAAACTACTTTCCCGGAAAAGGCACCTCTTTTTCGCTTTTTTGTTTATGTTTTTTGCTAATCAACACCCGTGTTTTATTCTAAATATATCGCATAAAAAAATATATGGAGAAAATTGAAAGATATTTACTTTTAATACAAATAAATGTTATTATTATACAGTTAATAAATACCAAATAATTAAGAGGAGGATACTCATGGTAGTCAAAAGATATATAAAAAAAATAGGTATGTCCCTAATCCTTGGAAGCATGCTTATAGTTAGTAGTACAAGTGTATTTGCATCAAGCTCTGACAGCCAGATTAGCCAATCTCAAATAATTCAAGCTGTTGAAAATATGCTACCTGCAACTGGTTACGGAGATAAGTGGATAGAAGGCAAAATCGAAATTAAAAAAGAATTATACAATCCTGATGACACACTCTTTGGCTATTACATAATAATTAAGAAAGACCAAGAAAACATTGGATATATGATTGTATCTGCAAATAAAGAAACAGAGCCGATTTTAGAATATGGAGAAGGTACTGGCTACGATTATTTAAATGGCGACTCTACTAAGAGATTCTATTATTTAGGTGCAATGCGTATTGTACAAGCAAACAATAAAGACGAACTGGAGAAAATATTTGAGAACATCAAACAAAAAGAACTTGAAAACATAAAGGAGCAAGTAGACAAAACAAAAGACTCTAAGTCGAAGGAAAGTTATATCAAGGAGCTTAAAAAATTAGAACAAAAAAAGCTAAAGGGTATTGAAAAAAATAAAGAAAATGAGAAAAAATGGGAAAAATATTTAAGTCAAAGCAGTGAAAATAATACAAATTCACTGGTAACCCCTCTTGGTGGAACAACAACATACAAAGTATTAAATGTTGCTCACATGTATCAAAGACAACCTGGCGTTTATAATGAGGGAAAATCCGCTTGTGGACCCACTTCTGGAGCTGTTATAGCAGACTATTACAAACTAAGAGGTTACAATGTAAGGGGAGTTTCTTACTATGGAACACAAGTAAAGCTAATCAATCACCTATATACTGAGATGGGTACAGGTACTATTGGCACCACAATGGATCAGTGGGCAACTGGCATGTCTACACACATGAATCACAATGCTTCAGCATGGGACGTATTCACGCATGAGGCCATCGGTTATTTTCCTACCTATGAATCCTATATAGATGCAAATAGACCCGTTGGAATACGTTTTGACTATAACCCTTGGAACACAGATTATAAGTGGCATTTTGTAGTTGGTGTAGGCTATAATACAGAAACAGGTCAAATTCAAGTTTGCGATGTAGATTCTACTTCAACAAAATACAGATGGATTTCTTGGTCTGCTAACGATCAGGATATGGATCTTGGTTTTGTTTCATATAATCCATAAATATAAAATAGGGCTGACTCAAACTAACATGGCTTGGCAGCCACCACAACGTATGAAAATGTACTTGGCCTGTGGCCTGACTTCTTCCATAATGGAAGAAGCAGGCCACAGGCCGAACTTTTTTTGGTGGGACTTACCCCGTGACTCAAACCGGCCGACTACATCCCATGAGCACCGCTGATTATTGCCACGAGCATGTGTATAAAAATACTTCGCTTATGGATGTACGACCTGTAATCCGTCCTACATATAAGGAAGTGATTTGAGTTGGATGCCATTATTGAACGTTGTGCTGGATTGGACGTTCATCAGGAAACCGTCGTCGCTTGTGTGATGTATGGTCCGTTAGATCGTAAACCAAAACAAGATACCCAAACATTCCCTACTACGACGAAAGGATTGCTTGCCCTTCACGATTGGCTTCTTCAGTGGGAGTGTACTCATGTTGCCATGGAAAGTTCCGGTGTCTACTGGAAGCCCGTATGGAACATCTTAGAGGACAGCTTCACACTTGTTTTAGCGAATGCCCAACGTATCAAAAATGTGCCCGGGCGAAAAACCGATGTAAACGATGCGGCTTGGATTGCCCAACTTCTTCGGTGCGGGCTCATTACTCCGAGCTTTGTTCCTCCTGAAGATATCAGAGATTTGCGAGACTTGACTCGTTATCGTCGAAGGCTTCTTGGCCACGCCACGTCAGAGAAGAATCGGATTCATAAAATTCTGCAAGACGCCAACATCAAATTGACTACGTATGTCAGTGATCTATTCGGTGTTTCCGGTCGAGCACTTCTGGAAGCCGTCATAAACGGAGAAGTCCTTACGGCTGAACAGGTGAGAGATCTCGTCAAAACCTCTCTGAAACGTAAAGTACCAGAGCTTCTAGATGCTTTGAACGGACGAGTGCGAAAGCATCACCGAAGAATGATGCGAATGCATATGGATCACCTTTTATATATTGAGAATCAAATCGCAGAATTGGAACAGGAAATTGACAGACTCCTGCAGCCTTATCGCGAATCGGTCACACTGATTCAAACCATTCCCGGAATCAAAGAGGATGCGGCAGCGGTCATCCTCGCTGAGATTGGAAATGATATGTCTTGTTTTCCATCCGATGCACACCTTGCGTCATGGGGCGGGCTCAGCCCCGGAAACAATGAGAGTGCTGGTAAAAAAAAAGCACCCGAACCACCAAAGGGAACAAGAGCTTAAAAGCAGTCCTATGTCAGGCAGCCTGGGCTGCGAGTAAAACGAAAGGGACTCGGTTGGCTTCTTTCTTTTACCGAGTCCAAAAGCGAAGGGGACAGAAGAAAGCGACGATGGCGACGGCTCATCTTCTGTTACGTATCATCTACCATATGTTGCAAGACCGAGTTCCGTATCAAGAGCTGGGCTGGGAGTATGTGCCCAATCCGACTCGCGGAGTGGAGTATTGGATTCGAAAAATTGAGTCACAAGGGTTTACCGTACAGCTTGAGCCTCATGAAATAACCTCAACATAATGAAAAAATTTCCATTTTAAATACATATAATAGAGATCCGCCCCTTTTTTTGCTTTTTTGAGGACATTTTCGTATAAAAAAGGTTATGAGTCAGCCCTTCTCACACTATATTTAGTATATTAAATACAAACAAATACGTAAATATTGTATGGCTACTTATTACAACTATGCTTTTTATACGATAATTAGTGATTTTAGACATAGTTATCATTCCTCGTGGTGGCTGTTAAGCAATGGGGGTTTGAGTCATCTCCTATTTTATAATTTATACAAAAAGGAGTAAAATAATGCTATCATTTTTAACTTTTTCCCTAACCTTCTACTTATTGTGTTTAGTATACAATCCCAATTTTTCAGACTTTTCCTCTTATAAAAAAGCTTTGAAGAAGCACTTTCTTCTCTTTTCAACTTTTCTAATTTCGGCAATTGGTTTTATTTTTATTGAACTTCTTACAACTCCCTGGATGAATTCAGGAAATGGAAATCCCTTGCTTCTTTTCATGCCAATCATATTACTTGCATTTCTCTTATTTTTGATCAGTCTGTTTTGGACAAGCAGTGATCGTATTAAAAATAAGAATCAAAAAGTCATACGAACAATCGCAATCACGTCTTTTTTTAATATTGTCATTAGTAGTTTGGCATTCTTTGATTATATCTTTAGAATATCGAGATATTTTAGGGAGGATGACCCTCCTGGATATTCGATATTTATGTTAAGAAACAATACAATTTACTTTAATGAGTTTACTTTTTGTGTGCCTATTATTCTAGTCCTCTTCCTCACTTCTCTTTTTTATATAATAATCAAAAAGAAACCATAAACCAAGTTATCCGACATCAAGCGAAAATACCGTTCCTTCTTGTGGGAGCGGCATTTTCGCTTGATACATCGCGGCGATTTTTTCTGCCGATATATCACGCAAATTTGTGACTACACGCATCGTTTTTCCTTCTGCGTCTGTGATCAACGATTCGATGTACGTACGTCGAGCGCCTTTGCAATGTGCCAAGCTGGCAGATTAAATCGCCGATTACATTGGAATCTGGTTCCTCAAATCGTCGAAGGGCTTTCTTCTTCGTCAACTCTACATTCGTTTTTAACTGAATAATGAACGGCTGGCGGGTAAGAAACTCATCGACTCGTTGGATTTGAAAATAGGCACGTTCCGTCACCAAAATAAAGCGTGGGCCAAGGAATTTATTTTTATAGATGCCTGAAAAAACGCTTGCATATTTGTAGAAAAATATGATAAATTTCTACATATCGCTTGTAATTGGCAACACATACATAAAA